>JAPLCY010000112.1 GCA_026391995.1 Candidatus Auribacterota bacterium | reverse complement strand
TATATCAGTATCAGGGTGTAATCCATGACTTTCTCCTCTCAAAACCAGGCGGATGGTTGGGACTCAGCCTCTCCTTCACCGCTCTTATTCTGACCGGCAGGCTCTTCGGCACCGGTACTCTTTTCCTGGATTTTCTCATAGCCGGGAATTTTTTTTGTCGGGATCGTATCCTCGCTCAGGACCTCTATCTTCTCGACATTGCGCACCTTAATCTGCGGCCTGTCCTTAAATGCGTCAACATTACCCGAGATCCTGATCTCGTTACCTATTCTGGTAAGCCTGGTTATATCTTTGACCCGCGCAAGATCGCTCTTGAACAGTGGAACATCCGTCGTGCCCGTGGTATCCCCGATTAACAGGATCGTGGTATCCTTGGCCTTGCGAACTGCTATAATCTCGCCTACTACTTCAACCACCTTATTTTTATTGGCAAGCGTAACCTCTTCAATCATCACCTTTTGGGGGATTGCGGGGATTACCCTTACCTTGGAGGGCATATTGAGCATAAGCGACGTCCCATACCTATCAGTCATCTGAATAGATCCCACGACACTCACCTCGTCGCCCACCTGGGGTATATTCCCCAAATCACGCATCTTGGCCTTCCCTCGGAACGCCTGGGCTCTGATCTCCTCACTACCGTCATCCACTGTGAACCCGATGCCGTCCTTTCCCATCATGGTAACACCGACCACCTTCCCCCTCACCTCGACAACGGCGTTGTTCATGCGCGCATTGATATCGCCGATACGCACCAGTTGTGGCTTCATCTTCGTGGCGGTGAGCCAGAGGAGGAAGAGACCTCCGATGGCGAGCACCAGTGCGGCCCTTTTGAAGAAGACGATGCTCATGCGCTTTTTTAGCTCGGTGCCGCAATAGGGGCACTTCTCGTACGCCCCCACAAACTTCCCGCAGCTGGGGCAGAGCGTCTCCGGGGGAAACTCGCGCGCCGCAGGCGCGCCGCTGCCGACCGTCTGTTTCTCGTCCATACGCTCACTCCTCTCGTGTTATGATAACCCACCTGTGACAAAAAAAACGCAGGGGCGCGGTTCAGTACCGCACCTCCTGCGCAGTTCAGCCTCTTCTGTGTGAAGAGAAGTTTTCCATACGGTGTGATGGATGCGCCCATGCGATTCACGTGGGGCGCATCAGGCACTATTGTAGCACGCGGGGACGGCGCCGCAATTGTTATTTCGCGCCGGCTGGACAGGAAGAGCTATTGGGCTCCGCGTGGTAGTCGACGACATCGCTCACCCGGTCGGCATAGGTGAGCCGCACCGATACGTGCGCGCAGCCGCGCTCCCGCAGCGCGCGCATGGTCGCGGCGACGGCGTGCTCCGGCCGGTTGCACTCCTGCGAGAGGTGCGCCAGGAACACATCGGTCACGCTATGGGACGCGACCGCGGCCAGGAGCGCTGCCGCGCCGTCGTTCGAGAGATGCCCCACCGCGCTCCGTATGCGCCGTTTTAGTGAAAGGGGGCGGGTGCCGTTGGCGAGCAGGTCGGCGTCATGGTTGGATTCAATCACCAGCGCGCGGCAGCCCCGCAACATCGCCTGCAATTCATCGGGCGCCGATCCAAGATCGGTGGCGATCCCGATCCTGTGCCCTCCCGCGGCAAGGATGAACCCCACCGGGTCCAGGGCGTCGTGGGGGATGGCAAAGGGGTGCACGTCAAACGGCCCCAGGCTGAACAATCTCCCCGGCCTGAAGAACCCCATGAGCTCCGGCGGCGCCCCGCGCTCGAAAAGCGCCATCGCCGTCTGCCTCGTGGCTTAGATGGGGATAAGGTGTCTCTTGAGTACGCCCGGGAGGCCGCTCACATGGTCATGGTGCTCATGGCTGACGAGGATCCCGCGGATGCGGGAGAGATCGGAACCGACCGCCACGAGCCGCCGCGTCAGCTCCCTCGCGCTCAGCCCGACGTCGATGAGCAGGGCAAAGCCGTCGCACTCAACATATATCGAATTCCCGGAGCTGCCGCTCCCGAGGATGCAGAGTTTCATGGGGTGATTTCATAATAGCATCGCCGAAGCGGCAGATCAAAAGAATATTGTCGTATTCCCCACCCGTGTGTTAAAGTTAACGAGTCAACTCGGACCACACCAGGCGCCTTGAAAAAGTGTGACACGCCGGCTTCAGCTCTGATACTCCTGTATATCGCCGCGTTCGCAATACTCTGCTTCAGGTTATATCGCTCATTCGGCTACCACGATTTCGACCTCGCCACTGCTAACCAGATCATGTGGAATAACCTGCACGGCAACCCATTTTATTCATCTCTGCACGGGGGCAATATTCTCGGATTCCACGCATATCTGATATTTTTCCTTCTGTCTCCGATATACGCCCTATGGCAGTCACCTCTCATGCTGCTGTGTCTGCACACCGTTTTTCTCGGTCTCGCAGGATGGCCCATCTACCTTCTCGCCCGAGACGAACTCAAAGATAGATCGGCCGCGCTCGTATTTCTCTCAGCATATCTGCTCTATCCTCCGCTGGGATATATCAATTCACTCCATGTCCATTCCGTCAACTTTGCGCCTTTCTTCCTGGCCTTCGCATACTGGTTCTACAGGAAATCGCGTTACGCGCCCTTTCTCATATCGCTTGGAATCGCAATGAGTGCGAGAGAGGAGATTTCCTTCATCGCGGTCGCCTTCGCTGTAAGCGCGCTATGGGAAAAACGTCGATGGCAATGGTGGATCATACCGCTCGCCGCGGGAGTGGCGTGGTTTAGCTGCTACTTTTTCTGGCTCTCCCCTTTTATCCGCGGGGGGATGCAATCTCCTTATCTTGCGTTTTACGCGGAGGCCGGCGGTTCTTCGGGCAGGATACTTCATAACATATTTATGCATCCCCTGCTCATTACGAATATTATCTTCAAACCTTACAAGCTCTGTTATCTCTTTTACCTTTTTGCCCCGCTCGCATTCATGCCGCTCCTCAGCCCGGGCATCCTGTTTCTCTGCCTGCCGAACCTTTTCCTCAACCTGCTCGCCACGAATCCAAACGTCGCCACCATCGTCTATCATTACAATTGCCCTCTCATCCCGTTTATTTTCATAGCGGGGGTAATGGGATTCGCACGGCTCCGCACTCTTCTGCGCATCCGCGCGGCACGCGTGCTGACTGCTTCAGCCCTGATGGTCACAGCTATTACCGTAAGCTGGCGTCTGGGGCCTCAGCTCCACCTCTTCTCTAACTCGTGGAAAGGAGTCATAGACTGCCTCCCTAAAAGCGATTTCATGACACCGGCGAAATGGGAGATGGTGAAGGCCGTGCCCCCCCATGTCCCTGCGGCGACAAACTTCGGCTTCTTCACAATGCTCTCCAGCCGGAAGGAACTTGACTCAATCCCATGGGTGCTCGTAGGGCGCTTTGGCGATCTGCCGTGCCCTTACCCGGGACGTTCCGACATCGAGAGCGCGTTGATTGATTTCGGCGACCCTACAACGTTCATCAGATACTATAATCCAACTGAAAGCCCCGCTCGTTTCAGAGAGTATCTTGCACGAAATCACCTAGGTCTCATAAAACTCTACGACCAGATCGCGCTCTACAAGCGTGGGGTGCCGGATACAGTCACCCTATGGGAACGGCTCGCCCCGGGCGAAAAAGAGAAGAGAGAGAAGGATGTTTTCGCAACATTTGACGGGCTCCGCCTTGTAGGGGCTGAAATTGAACCGGTTGGGACATCGCTGATGCGACAACTTAGATTCACTTCTCTGTGGGAGGCCACAGGGAGAGTTCGGGAAGACGTTTCGCTGATCGTGAGGATACAGGGGCCGGATAACAGGACCTTGCTGC
>JAPLCY010000322.1 GCA_026391995.1 Candidatus Auribacterota bacterium | reverse complement strand
GCACTCCATGAAAACCTCCGCCGAGACGATGAGTTTCAGGCGACGCACAATCCCTCTCAGCATCCGCAAGATCCGGGTAAGGCCGTTCGAGCGTTTCACCCGGCGCGCGAGAAAGGTGAAGATAGTCGTCCCCGCCGCCGTCGAGACACAGAGGGAGCTGCCGATGGTAAAGCCGGTTCCCGCGACATCCCTGCCGGCGCCCCGGGAGGCTCCGGCGGCGCGCCCGGCCCCGGGGCCGAAATTCCGGAGGCCGAAGGCGATCGGCTCCTACCGGTTGCCGAGCATCGATCTTCTCCACGAGCCGGTTCTCAGGGGGAAAGGGGTTGAAGAGGATCTCCAGAGAACCGTCGAGGTTCTCCAGCTGACCTTGAAGGAGTTCGGCATCGACGCGGAGGTGGGGAATGTGATCCGCGGCCCGGTGATCACCAGCTACGAGGTGCACCCTGCGCCGGGGGTCAAGGTGCAGAAGATCACCGCGCTCGTCGACGACCTGGCGCTGGCGATGGCGGCCAGCAGCATCAGGATCGTCGCGCCGATCCCGGGGAAGTCGGCGGTGGGGATCGAGGTGCCGAACCTGAAGACGACGCTCGTCGGACTCAAGGAGATGCTCCTGTCGAAGGAGTACCGGCAGACTCAGCGCAAGATACCGCTCGCGATCGGCAAGGAGATTTCGGGGAATCCCATCATCGGCGATTTGTGCGAGATGCCGCATCTTCTTATCGCCGGGGCGACCGGATCCGGAAAGACGGTATGCGTCAACAGCATGATCCTTACCATGCTCTTCTCCTGCAGCCCCACCGAACTCAAAATGATCCTTGTCGACCCGAAGCGGGTCGAGATGACCCAATACCGGGACATACCGCACCTTCTCACCCCCGTGGTGACGGAGAGCCGGGCGGTGTCGCAGGTGCTCCGCTGGTCGGTGCGGGAGATGGAGCGGCGCTACAGGCTTTTCTCGGGGCAGGTCGTCCGCGATATAGGCGGTTTCAACGCCAAGATCAAGCAGGCCGGCGGCTCGCTCAAGGACGAGGAGGAGGAGCCGCTCGAGCCGCTGCCATGCATCGTGGTCATCATTGACGAGCTCGCCGATCTCATGCTGGTGGCGAGGAAGGATATAGAGGAGCCGATCATCCGGCTCGCGCAGATGGGGCGCGCGGCGGGGTTGCACATCATCCTCGCCACGCAGCGCCCGTCGGTCAACGTGATCACCGGTCTCATCAAGGCCAACTTCCCCACGCGTATTGCGTTCAAGGTCGCCTCGAAGGTGGATTCCAAGGTCATCCTCGATTCCATGGGGGCGGACCATCTCCTGGGCCGGGGCGACATGCTCTTCATCCCTCCGGGGGCCTCGCGGCGCCTGCGCATCCAGGGAACCCTGGTGGACGACGAGGAGATCATTGCCGTCGCTGGATTCGTCAAGTCGCAGGCGTCGCCGGAGTACCGCGAGGACATCCTCTCCGCCGAGGGGGAGGAGAACCTGAACTACGAGGATATCGACGACGAGCTTTACGGCCAGGCCGTGGAGGTGGTGCGGCAGCTCGGCGTCGCGTCGGCCTCCATGCTCCAGCGCCGGATGCGCATCGGTTACACACGGGCGGCGCGGCTGGTGGATATGATGGAGGAGCGCGGCGTGGTCGGCCCGGCGCAGGGGAGCAAGGCGCGGGAAGTGATAGGGTAAAAATCCCACATCCCAAATCCCAGAATAAAAGGGATATGGTCGGCGGGGGAAGGGGCACACGGGATGCTGCTTATGCAGCGTGTATATGATGTCGCAGCGTTCATTCGTGACAATATTTGAATCGGGCTGTTTTATTATATAGCCTTTTTTAGATTTAAAAATTTCTGGTTTGCGGTATTGCTTTTTCTTTTCTTTGGGGTTTGGGATTTTCTAAAGGGGGTTTTATGGATTCCATCGGTGACATATTGCGAAGCGCGCGAGAGGAGCGAAAGATCCCGGTCGCGCAGGTGTCTCGTGACACCAGGATCAGCGAAAAGTATATCCTTGCGATGGAGGACAACGAGTTCTCCGCGATGCCTGCGCTGGCCTACGCCAAGGGGTTTTTGCGGCTATACGCCGAGTATCTCGGCCTCGACCCGAAGGCGCTCATCGAGCAACTCATGGTGCACTATGGCGGGATCGCCCGACAGCCGATCCCGATCGATAAGGAAACACTCTTCCGCCACACCGCGCCATCCGGCGTGCTGCGCTACACGGCGCTCGGGGTGGGTGGCGCAGTGGTGCTGGTGGTGCTGCTCTTCAGCAGCGTGAAACTATTCAGGTCGTGCGGGCGCACAGTGCCGGAACGCCGCTCCGCCGGCACCGAGGATCTCGAGACGCTTCCGCTGCCCTCCCTCCCCACGGTGAGGCCGGCCCTGGCCGCAGTCCCGCAGGCGACGCCCATCGAGGCGCCGAAGGCGAAGCAGAAGAAGCTCTCCATAAAGGCGCGCGAGAACGTCATGGTGAAGGTATACGCGGACGGCGTCCTGCTCTTCCAGGAGACCATACGGAAGGGGAAAGAGGAATCATGGACGGCGAAGGAGGGCTTTGACGTGAAGATCGCGCGCGGACGCGCGGCGGAAATCACAGAATATTTTTATCGACCGGGACGGAAGGGCGATCTACTACAAGGGCAAGCTGCGCTCTGAGTAGGGCGCGACGATACTATGGCGGTACGGGTGGGCGTCACCAGCCTCGGCTGCGCCAAGAATCTGGTCGACGCCGAGGTGATGCTGGGATACCTGCGCAGGGGCGGATGCGAGATCTGCGCTGATTTGAACGACGCGAGCGTGATCATCGTCAATACCTGCGCGTTCATCGCCGAGGCAGAGGAGGAGTCCCGCGGCACGATCGAGTCGCTCTGCGCGTTGAAGTCGCGCGGGCAGATAAGGGGCGTGGTGGTGGCTGGGTGCCTCCCGGCCAGGCGGGGTGGCGAGCTCGCGAGGCTGTTTCCGCTTGTCGATCGTGTCGTGTCGCCCGGGGAGATCCCGGCGATTGCCGGGATCGTGCGGGGGCTTGCCGCGCGGCCGGCCGCGCGGCGGCTGTCGGGTGGGTTCCTGTATGACCATCGGAGCCCGAGGGTGCGGCTGACGCCGCCGCACTATGCCTATGTCAAGATTGCAGAGGGGTGCGGCAACCGGTGCAGCTACTGTTTCATTCCGAGGATCAAGGGGCCCCTCAGGTCGCGCGCGATCGGTTCGGTGGTGAGTGAGGTCGAAAATCTCGCGCGGGAGGGGGTCAGGGAAGTCAACCTGATCGCGCAGGACACGACCGCCTACGGCGAGGATCGCTACGGCGGGGGGAGGATCCTGGAGTTGCTCAGGAGACTCGCCGCGGTCGACGGCATCAGGTGGATACGACTGCTCTACGGGCATCCGGCGCGGTACTCCGATGAGCTGCTGGAGTTCATCGGGGCCGAGCGGAGGATCTGCGGCTATATCGATTTTCCCCTCCAGCATATCGCGGATCCGGTGTTGAAGAAGATGGGAAGGCGGATGAGCGGCCGTCGCGCGCGGGAACGCCTCCTGGCGGTGAGGCGGCTCGTGCCGGGTGCGGCGGTGAGAACGACCTTCATCGTCGGTTATCCGGGCGAGCGGGAATCTCACTTCGAGGAGCTCCTCGCATTCGTCCGCGAGGCGCGCTTTGAGCACCTCGGGGCGTTCATCTACTCGCGTGAAGAGGGTACGGGGGCCTCGCGGATGAGGGGACAGGTGCCGGGGGAAATTAAGAAGGCGCGCTTCGACGAGCTTATGCGCGTACAGCAGGAGGTCGTGCGTGAGGCGAACAGGCGGATGCTCGGGAGCGAGGTCGAGGTTCTCATCGACGAGCGGCTGGAGGAGGGGGCGTTCAGGCTGTGCGGGAGGACCTCGGGGGATGCGCCGGAGGTTGACGGGACCGTGTATCTGCGCGGGGACGCGGCGCCAGGGGAGTTCGTGACGGCGCGCATACTCGGCAGCCTCGACTACGATCTGATCGGCGAAGTGCGGCCTGAACCGCGGCCGGACGCGGAACACCGGAAACCCAAAGTCAAAAGGCAAAAAGCAAAAAGGAAGAGGCCGGGGGCCTGAGGTGTAGCGAGTGACAAGCGTTGTACGCAACACGCGGAAGGAATGGACGGCGCGATGAATCTTCCCAATAAACTCACCAGCATGCGGGTTCTGCTCGCCTTTCTCTTCCTCTTCCTCCTCTGGATCCACCTGCCGTTCAGCATGCTCGGCGCATGGATCGTCTTCGCCATCGCGGTCGCGAGCGATTTCTACGACGGAAGAATCGCCCGGCGCGAGGGGATTGTGACCGATTTCGGCAAGCTGATGGACCCGGTGGCGGACAAGATCATCATCTGCGCGGCGTTCATCTCCTTCGTGCAGCTTCCCGCCACGCATGTCCCCCCCTGGATGGTGGTGGTGATCATCAGCAGGGAGTTTATCATTACGAGCATGAGGTTCCTGGCCCTCTCCAACGGACAGGTGCTCGCCGCG
>JAPLCY010000100.1 GCA_026391995.1 Candidatus Auribacterota bacterium | reverse complement strand
TAGGTGTCGACGTAGGAGACATCGTCGGCGTCTCAGTGCGCTGGGTGTATACGTACACCGAGTTTATGGCAAGTGATAAAGTGATAGAGGCGGCAAATTTAGTATGCACCACCCCTTTAACCATAGCGCATCCCTGGCTCTGGCAAATTCCAGTAATGACGATATTCGTTAATGCCTTGCACTTTAATATTATACACGATATTCCTAAAAAGTCAAGTGCTAGTGTGTGGTTGTGGCGCATGGCGCACACTAAAGTGTGCGCTACAACACGTCAAAATCATCCTCGCGGGTGGCCCTGGATCGCGGAAGAGTGGGAACAACGCCTATTTTGAGCCGATGATTGTTTCCGCCGGTATTTTGTTCCCGTCGGAGGGGTGCTTCCCCAGTATCATTACTTTCTCGATGAGCGTCAGCTCGTCACCGACCCGCTTCGGGATGGTCTTGTACCCCACGCGAATGCCCGTACCCTGCCGGCTGATCGTGAAGCAGCCAAGCTGGTATGAAGGGAAATAGACGTCGGGCATCAGGCGGAAATGCGACGGCGTGCGCTCGACCCGCTTGAGCCATGTGCCGGTGTTGATGACGCAGCGCGGGCCGACCCTTTGCAGCGAAGGCACGTGCGTGTGCCCGTACACGTAGAGCGCCACCGAAGGGTCTTTCTCGAAAACGGCATTCGCCGCCGCGAGGTACTCACCCGCCTTGTCGTCCGCCACCTTCTCGGGCATGTCGACGCCGTAGCGCCGGAGCGCCCCGCGGATGTCGCGGGTCAGGAGAAACAGAGGAATGGCGAGGATGAGCGCGAAGGAAATGACGACGCCGTTGATCCACAGGACCCAGTCAACGAGACGCCCCGCCAGCCCGAAGCGGCTGCCGAATTTGAGGTCGAAGATTTTCGTGCGGAGGATCCCGAGCTTCTGCAACGACTGCCCCGCGTAGACGATGACGCTCATCGTGAAGAGGAGGAGGAACGGGAGCAGGAACCAGCGAAGGACCGGTTGCATCTCCTTGTAAAAGTAGTTCGACCAGATCCAGAAGGGTATGTCCTCGGTGGGATACACGGAGGCAAGATCGTTCAGCCAGAGGCTGCGCCCCCGTTCCGCGCTCCTGCCGGCGGCGGCGACCGTGGAGGTCGTGATGAAGTAACCGGGCGGCAGGGCGTACCGGTTCCCGAAATCGGGAAAGAAATTGAACGCATCGTGCTGGTTGCCGTGCTCGATCCATATCGTCCGGCCGGCCACGCGACGGGTAATATGCGTGACCGGCTCGAGACGGATATTATACCGGGCGAGTATATCCTTGAACCCGGGAGCGCACGCCAGTTCGTAATCGTGATTTCCCGGGAGGAGAGTGATGGTCACGGAGCGCCCGGTGTCGCGAAACTGCGCAAAGAGGCCGGGGTGGGTCTTTATTATCTGCTCCATCTTGGCCTCGTCCTTGAATTGGGTTATCTCCCACAACCCGAAGGCGTCGCCCGGTATGATCAGTTCCGCCGGGCGCGGACCGGCGGCGACGTCCTTGAGGAACGCGATCAGCTCGGGTTCGAATGAACAACGGTCGAGGACGCCGTCGCCCCCTATGTGGAGGTCGCTGATGAAGTAGTATGTCATGGGCGGCCCCTCGCCGGCCGAGGCTGCGGCGATGTGTTCCCCCGCTCCGACGCTTTGAACCCGAACCACGAGAGCGGCCGTCACCATGAAGATGACGGCGCATGCGCGGGCGGCCATACGGCGCCAGGAAAAACTATTCTGTTGCATATTCATTGATTCCGCCGATCATTGCACACACGGTCCGGATTCCCGTCCCGATGAGTACTTTCATTATTCTGCTGCCTCGCACTCCACAGGCTCTGCGCTGTATCAGGCAGCGCCTTGAAAACCGGGATTGATCGCGTTAAATTGTATCTTGTATCTGACCGGATCCAAAGTAGTTTGGAGGGATAATCTGTAGTTTTTTTAGTTGAGGTCGCGCGGATGCTGTACGCAAGAGTGCGCACTTATGCAACATCCGTAGCGCACACTTTCCCTCGGGCCTGCCTGCCGGCAGGCAGGGACACTGAGTCCCCTTCCCTCGACCCTGAGGGCCTCGGGACCGAAGGGCAGGACGAATGTGACGTGTGCGCTACAACGAGAAAGGGAAAGTCCACACGTTTGAATTCATGATCGTCGTGCGGCGAGCGTAAGAATAGGTTTTCCGGCACACAGATATATAGTAGGATGATTAATGCGCATATTCCTGATTAACATCCGCGATCCCCAGTTTTACGCGCTCCCACGAGGGACCCGTCCCGGAAAAGGGACCACTCGGGTTATAGGCTTTCCGCCGATCGGAATCATGGCACTCTCCGCCGTGCTCAAGCGCGCCGGACACGAGTGCATCATGTTCGACCAGGCCAATCCGGGAACGCCCAACGAGACTATCATCGCGGAGATCCGCAGGCAGCGGCCCGCTCTCGTCGGCATGAGCTTCCTGAGCACGACCAGCTATCCGTACGCGAAAATTCTCGCCCGCCGGATCCGCGACGCCGATGCAGGGGTCTCGTTGGCGTTCGGCGGCGTGTTTGCCACGTTGAACGCCGAACAGATAAAGCTTCAGTGCCCCGAGATGGACTTCATCTGCCGCGGCGACGGGGAGCAGCTCATCCTCGATCTCGTGGAGCGCCTGGACGATCCGGCGGGTGTCGCGGGACTCACCTGGGCGAAGGATGGCCGGGTGGTGCACAACCCCGACCGCGCAATGGACCGCGACCTCGATCAGTGGCCGTTCCCCGACCGCGAGAGCCTCCCCCTGGAGTTCGTCGAGTCAATGCCGCTCGACGTGCCAGTGATCTTATCGACGGAGCGCTTTACGACCATGCAGACCTCCCGCGGCTGCCCCTGGCAATGTGTGTTCTGCGACGTTCCGGTGTTTAGTGAGGGGAAGTGGCGGTCCCGCGCCCCGCAGCACGTGGTCGACGAGTTAAAACATCTGCAAAAGCTCGGCTACGGTTCTGTCTACTTTGTCGACGATAACTTCCT
>JAPLCY010000004.1 GCA_026391995.1 Candidatus Auribacterota bacterium | reverse complement strand
CCCATGCCCCGCCGGCGCAACGTCGGGAGGCCGGAGCGGCGCACCCGGAATCGCGGCGCGCCCCGGAGCGGAGTGTGGCTGAGGCGGTCACGCAGCATTATGCCCCCGCGGCACCCCGGCCCGCCGTTGATGCCGGCGTATCCCCCCGTGCGATCGCGCTCCCCGGCGATGACGAGATCATGGGGCGGGTGAGAGAGGCATGGCAGGAGGTTCTCGAACGCATCGGTGTCGCACGCCCCATGCTCAAACCCTGTTTGCTCGAGGGGACGCCGGTGAGCTGCGAGGCCCGGATCGTCACGGTCGAGTTCGCGGAGGAGCAGTGGTGGCATTGCGAGTCGCTCGAGAATCCCAGGAACAAGCAGTTCGTTCAGAAGATGCTCGGCGAGCGGGTAGGGGGCGAGATCAGCATACGTTTCCAGGTGCGGAAGGCAGCGGAGAAGGCGGAGCCGGAGGCGCGCCCCCCGGTTCCGCGCAAGGATGTGTCGAACCTGAAGAAGAACCCGCTCATCCAGTCGGCGATCGAGATGTTCCAGGCGCAGGTCGTGGAGATAAGGAAATAATCGAACCGGCGCGCCGGCGAAAAGCGCGATATGATCACATAGTCGGGCGTAATAAGGAGAACACCGTGGCGGATATATTCGGCATGCTGAAGCAGGCGCACGCGCTTAAGAAAGAGATGGGGAAGATGGGCGAGCTTCTCGCCCGCGTGGACGCGGAAGGGGTGTCGGGCTCGGGACTGGTCCGCGTCTCCATGGACGGACAGATGCGCGTCACGCGTGTGTCGATCGACCCCGCGTGTGTCGCGCGAGGAGACGCGCGCGCTCTCGAGCAGATGGTGCTCCAGGCGATGAACGCCGCCCGTGAGAAGGCCCAGGCCCTGGCGGCGCAGGAGATGAAAAAAATCGTCGGCGATATACCGCTGCCGATGTGAGCGCCGCCGCCGTTACCTCCGGCATTTATCCACAGGTATTGTACATTTAAATGCGCTATCCTCCCGCGATTCAGAAACTTGTTGAAGAACTCATCAGGCTCCCCGGCATCGGCCCCCGGAGCGCCGAGCGGATCGTCTTCCACCTGCTGAAGTCGCCCCCTGACGAGACGGTGCGGCTCGCGGGGGCGCTGACCGAACTGAGGAAAAAGATCCATCATTGCTCCTCCTGTTTCAACGTGGCCCAGAGCGATCCCTGCCCGATCTGTGCAGACGTCCGTCGCGATCAGCACACCCTCTGCGTTGTCGAGCGGCCCACCGACGTGGTAGCGGTGGAGAGGGCCGGGAACTACCGTGGCCGCTACCATGTCCTGATGGGGAAGATCGCGCCGCTGGACGGGGTTGGCCCGGAGGCGCTGAGGATCCGGGAGCTCATCGGGCGGGTGAAACGCGGCGGGATCGGCGAGGTCATCATCGCCACCGGGTCAGACGTGGAGGGGGAGGCAACGGCGCTCTATGTGGCGAAGACGCTCAAAGAGCTTCCGGTCAGGGTCACGCGGATCGCTCACGGGATACCGATGGGGAGCAGCCTTGATTTCAGCGATGAGGTGACCATTTCGAAGGCGTTCCAGGGCCGCACCCCTGTCTGATCCCTGTTTCTCTTTGCCTTTTGTCGCTCCATGTGCTACCATTTCTTGCACTTGTGCGTGCGTATTCCCATGAATGAAATAACTGAAATCCGATGGCATGGCCGTGGGGGGCAAGGGGTTAAGACCGCCTGCGAGTTCGTGGCCGCCGTGGCGATCCACGAGGGGAAGTTCGGCCAGGGGTTCCCCGAGTACGGGCCCGAGCGATCGGGTGCGCCCATGAAGGGGTTCACCCGCATCAGCCCCGACAGGATCAGGCAGCACTGTTCAGTCTATCATCCCGGCGTGGTGCTCGTCCTCGATGAGAGCCTGTTCGAGAGCGAGGACCTCTGCGAGGGGCTCGGCAAGGATGGCGTGATTATCATCAATACCACCACACCGGCCGCCGCGTTCACCCCCGTGTGCGCGGGCATCGTCTGGACGGTGGACGCGACCAAAATCGCCCTGGACGAGATCGGGCGCCCCATTCCGAACATGCCGATGGTCGGGGCGCTTCTGAGGGTCACCGATATTCTTTCTCTCGATTCCCTGATCGAGGGCGTCCGCAAGGAGTTCTCCAAGAAGTTCAGCCCCAAGGTGATCGAAGGGAACTGCCGCGCGGTCAAAAGGGCCTACGACGAGGTCAGGCGCAATGGCTAAGGAGAAGGGATACCGGGAGCTTCCCCCGGGCGGGCTTATCCTGGAGGCGGGGAACGCCGCCGAGTACATCACCGGCGGCTGGCGGACGTACCGGCCGCAGGTCGACAAGGGTCTCTGCACGAACTGCCTCCAGTGCTGGCTGCTCTGCCCCGACTGCTGCATCCACGTCGATGACGGGACGATGACCGGCTACGACTACGATCACTGCAAGGGCTGCGGCATCTGCGCGAGGATCTGCCCGGTGAAGGCGATCACAATGATCCTCGAGACCGACCCGCGCGGCGGGGCGGATGAGCGCGGCCAGTTCAACTCGAAGAAAAAGGCATAAGGCAAAACCATGGGACGCGTGGTGGCTCTGACGGGCAATGAGGCGGCCGCGGAAGCGATGCGGCAGATCGACCCGGACGTGGTCGCCGCCTATCCGATCACTCCCCAGACCGAGCTGATGCACAAGTTCGCGGACTTTGTCGCCGACGGGCTCGTGAAGACGGAGGTGATCCTCGTCGAGTCCGAGCACAGCGCCATGAGCGCCTGCGTGGGGGCGTGTGCGGCGGGCGCCCGCGTGATGACCGCGACGAGCGCCAACGGACTCGCGCTCATGTGGGAGATCGTCTACATTGCCGCCTCCCTGCGTCTGCCGATCGTCATGACCGTGGTGAACCGCGCGCTCAGCGGCCCGATCAACATCCACTGCGACCACAGCGACACGATGGGCTGCCGGGACAGCGGCTGGATCCAGCTCTACGGCGAGAACCCGCAGGAGGCGTACGATAACCTCATCCAGGCGCTGAAGATCGCCGAACACCCGGACATCCTCCTTCCCGTGATGCCGACCTACGACGGTTTTATCATCAGCCACACCCTCGAACGGCTTGAGGTGCTCGGCGACGACGAGGTGAAGCGCTTTGTCGGCGAGTTCAAGCCCGCCCATCCGCTCCTCGATCTCTCCCGCCCGGTGACCTACGGCCCGCTCGATCTCCAGGATTACTACTTCGAGCACAAAAAGGCGCAGGCCGAGGCCATGAAGCGGGCCAAGGGGGTGGTGCGCGCGGTGGGCGAGGAGTACGGGAGGTTGACCGGGCGATCGTACGGGTTCTTCGATGCGTACCGCACCGAGGACGCCGAGCAGATAATACTCTGCCTGGGGTCGTCCGCCGGCACCGCCAAGGAAGTGGTGGACGAGCTCCGGGAGAAGGGACGCAGGGTGGGTGTGTTGAAGCTGAGAATGTTCAGGCCCTTTCCCGCCGAGGAGCTCGCCGGCGCGATCGGGCATGCCAGTGCGATTGCGGTCCTCGACCGCGCCGAGGGGTTCAACGGCGTGAGCGGGCCCGTCGGCCTCGAGGTGCGCTCAGCCCTCTACGGAAGGAGCGCGGCGCTCGTGGGCAATTACATCTACGGCCTCGGCGGCCGTGACCTGCGCCCGGAGCTCATCGTTCAGGTTTTCGACGACCTCGCCGGCGGCCGCGCGCCTCTTCTCGAGGCCGCGCATCTCGGGGTGCGGGAATAGGACTATAAGGCGTGGATCGGGCGTGAGGGAAGCGGTTTTTGAATCCGCGTAATCCGCCCAATCCGCGGTTGGAAGTTGACAGCGTCAAAGGGACAGTAATGGCGATCAATCTGAAGGAGCTCGCAAAGAAGCCGATCCCCCTGAGCCCCGGGCATCGCGCCTGCGCCGGCTGCGGCAGCATTATCGCGATCAAACTCGTACTCATGGCCGCCGAGGACCCGCTGGTCTGCACCTGCGCCACCGGCTGCATGGAGGTGGTGACCACCATCTACCCATTCACTGCATGGCGCATCCCGTTCCTCCATAACGCGTTCGAAAACTCGGCCGCGACCATGAGCGGAGTCGAGACCGCCTACCGGTCGCTCCTCAAGCAGGGGAAGGTGAAGGGGAAGGTCAAGTTTATCGCCTTCGGCGGCGACGGCGGCACCTACGATATCGGCCTCCAGTCCCTCTCCGGCGCCATGGAGCGCGGGCATGACATGCTCTACGTCTGCTACGACAACGAGGCGTACATGAATACCGGGATCCAGCGCTCCAGCTCCACCCCGAGGTGCGCCGACACCTCCACCTCGCCGGTCGGGAAGGCGTCGCAGGGGAAGAAGCAGTACCCGAAGGATCTCACCGCGATCATGCTCGCGCACCGCATCCCCTACGTGGCGCAGGCCTCTCCGCATCGCTGGATGGACCTGATGACGAAGGTGCGCACGGCCCTGTCGATCGAAGGGCCGAAGTTCATCAACATCATTTCGTCATGCCATCGCGGCTGGCGCGTGCCGATGGCGTCCTCGCTCGA
>JAPLCY010000050.1 GCA_026391995.1 Candidatus Auribacterota bacterium | reverse complement strand
AGGTGCACCAGACGGGCCTGCCGATAAAAAAGCGGGAGAATATCCTCAGCTTTTTGTATATCGCCGGGTAGGTTCTGTGTGTATCCCTTGTCACTTTATGCTTTCCACTCTTACCTGTGGTGCCGTCACTTATCTCTTATTACTTACCGCTTATCGCTGCTTTACAATGCGCGCGCTCCACCCTCGACCGGTAGCCCGGCCCGGCATTATAGGAGCAGAATGAGTAAAGCTTGTCGTCGGGCGCGGCGAAGTGGATGACGCAGCGCCTGATGCGGGTGAGGTCGTAATTGTAGGCGTCCATGAAGTGCATCCCGCCGATCATTATAGTGCGGAAGGTCTTCGCATTCGGGCCGCGCCCAACCTTTTTATCAAGCATCCCCTGGAGCGTCTGGAGATACTTCGTGAAGCTGAGCCCCTTCGGGGCGCGTTCCTCGTGATAGAACTTGCGGAGCGCGTTCCACGCCCTGATCTTCGCAAATGTCTTGAAGCGCGCGCGCCCGGTCTTCTCGGCGAGCCGGTCCATCGCGGTCACGAGCCCCACCACAACCATAAAACGAGACATAGGCACCGCCTTCCCCTCGTCGTCGATCACCAGGTAGGTGCAGAGGGTGCAGTGCGGGTGGCAGGTGAAGTTGGTGATCCGCTCGCCGCGGAGGGCGCCTATGAACTTGGAGAAGGGTGCGACGAAGGAGAGGGGGTAGAAGTCGTTCCGGTTCACGATCCCGGTCTGCTCCCCGATGCCGAGCATTATATCGGGCAGGGTAATGCGCTGCGCCATCCGTTCCTTGTGGGAGATCCTGCCGGTGAAGCAGACCGGCTGGTAGCTGATCGCCGCGATGACGTCGCAGTTCTGGATCGCGAAGCGGAGGATGTCCCCGACGGCGTGATCGTTGATCCCGCGCACGATCTGACAAAATCGAGGTTGTTGAAGATGATGCCGTTGGTGGCGATCTGGATGTGGCTGAATCCCATCCGGCGGGTCATGGCGATGATCTCGTGGAACTGCGGGTGGAGTGTCGGCTCGCCGCCCGAAAACTGCACGATCCTTCCGGCAACCGGCCGCTCGTCGCGGTAGAGCTGGAGCATCCGCGCCACCTGCTCGAGGGTCGGTTCGTAGACATAGCCGGTCACATTGGCGTTGGCGAAGCAGATCGGGCAGCTGAGATTACAGCGGTTGGTGAGGTCGATGTTGCCCATGATGGTTGGGTTCAGGTGCATCCCGCAGAGGCCGCAGCTGTTCGGGCAGTCGGCCTCGCCGGTCACATTGGGATTGCTCAGGCCGTAGCCGGTGTCATACGTCCACCGCTCGTTGCGAAGATACATCTCCGCATCCCCCCAGTAGATATCCTTGCACTCGCCGTGCTCGGGACAGGTTTTCTGGATCATCACCTTACCGTTCTCCTCAAAGAGATCGGCGGGAATGACCTTGAGACATTCCGGGCAGAGCGACTGTATGGTCTTGGGGAGCCCCTTGATGAGGGGCTCTCGCGGATACCCGGAGAGTGTCCTTTGCGCGGCAACGTCGGCGGTACAGGCAAGCATTGATGAGCTCACGCGGTGTCTCCTGTTATTTCCAATTCCGTAAGACCATCCATGGTACGGCAGGGAGAGACTCAATGTCAAGCCAAAAGCGCATGCGGTCGCATGCGTCAAATCCACAACTGCTTAGGCTGGAGTGAATAATGGATCCGCGAAAACGAAACGCCGCGGATTACACAGTTTTCCCCTGTAGGCTTATTGGGTATGTCCCAAGGCCTTTATTGTGCGCACACTAAAGTGTGCGCTACGCGGGCCTTTTTGCTACACTCCCCCGCAACGTATGAAAATGCCCTGTCTGCCGTCGCTCTCCTGCTGCCTCGCCTCACTCGCCTTGTCCGGCTGCGCGATCAGGAACATTACGCCCGCTCCTCATCCGGTCTATTGCACCGCCACGCTCGCCGAACTGCGCCAGCGGCTGAGCGCCAATTCCATCGCCATATCGACTATCAAGGCCTCGTTCTCGGCCTCGCTCACCGACCGCCGGAAGGGAACCACGCAGACATGCAGCGGCATGCTGGCCATGGCCAGGCCCGACAAACTCAGGATGAAGGGGAGCAAGGCGATGCTCCCGATGTTCTTTGATCTCTTCGCCGACGGGCGCCAGATATTCATTTCCGTGCCCCGGGATCACGCGGTGTACCGCAGTTCCCGGGCCGCCGATGCCGAAGGGGGCGGCCTCCCCGCCGTACGGCGCATCACCGGTCTCTTTCTCGGCACGCAGGATGACCCGAAGCAAATCGACGTCGTGGAGTCGACCCCATCGCGCTATATCATCTACAGCATCGCAGCGGGTGGTACAACCGCGCGTATCGAACGCAGGGTGACCTTCGACCGGACCGACCTCTCCCCCGTCCGGACCGAATACTTCGGCGCCGACGGCTCGCCCGTGTGCGACATGCGGTGCGCCGACTTCTTCACCCCGGCAAAAGCCCCCACGGCCCGCCTTCCCCGCAGGGTCACCCTCGAGGCGCCGCCGGGAGGGACGGCTCTCTCGCTCACCCTGAGCGACATGCGCGTCAACCAGCAGCTCAACCCCGCCCTCTTCACGATGGAGATGCCGGAGGGTGCGCGGATACGCCCGCTGGAGGAGTTTGGCCGATGAGCGGCATGGTGTGGGCGAATATACGGCACCGCAAAACCCGCAGCCTCGTCTGCGTGGCGGCCACGGGCATCGGCATCGCGCTGCTTCTCGTGCTCACCGGCCTTTGCCGCGGGATGATCTCCGAGGCGGCGGAACGCCTGAAAAAAACCGGGGCACAGATCCTCGTCCAGCCGCGCGGCGCGTCCGGCCTCCTCGCCTTCAAGGGAAGCAGCCTGCCGCTGAAATACGCCCCCGAGCTCGAACGCATCGACGGCGTCGCCGCCGCGTGCCCCGTGCTCACCTGGACCACGACGATCCGGAAGGTCATCTACGTCGTCTACGGTGTCGACCTGAAACGCTACGAGGCCGTGGGCGGAAAACTCCAGCTCGTGGCGGGCCGCCCGTGGGACAACCCGCGCGAGTGCCTGGTCGACACCAGATTGGCCGAGGCCAACGGCTACCGCGCCGGCGACACGATTTCTATCCTGGGATCCTCTTTCACGATCGCCGGCATCTACCAGAGCGGCGTCGGTGCCGGAGTCTATCTCCCCCTCCAAACGCTTCAGTCATCGCTTCACCTTGAGGGAATGTGCTCGCTCTTTTTTGTCAGGACTGCGCGTACGGACGCGGCGGCGGTGCAGGCATGTGCGGCGGCAATCGACGCGCGGCTCCCCGCGCTCACGGCGCAGATCCTCGACCGATACGAGGAGATCATGGTGAACGAGGTCACCGGGTTGAACGAGTTCTTCGGCGTGATCACGACCACCGCGCTCGTCATCAGCTTCCTCGTCATCCTCCTCACCATGTACACCACGATCATCGAGCGGACACGCGAGATCGGCATCCTGCGCTCGCTCGGGGCCACGAAGGGATTCATCGTGGGGCTGGTGGTCCGGGAATCGGTGCTCCTCTCCGCCATGGGCGTCGCGGCCGGCTTCGGATTCACCCTCATGGCAATGCTCTGGCTCTCAAGGGCCCATCCGCTCCTCACCATGGCCCTCACCCCTCTCGCAGGCTTCAAGGCGGCGATGCTCGGAATCGGCGGCGGCGTGCTGGGGGCGCTCTACCCCGGTCTCAGGGCCGCCCGGATCGACCCGGTGGAGGCACTCCTGTATGAATAAGGGGGAGTTCATCGAGGCGAGGGAATTGTGCAAAACCTATCGGGCGGGCGGAGAGGACGTGTACGCGCTTCGCGACGTCAACCTCACCGTCGGGAGGGGGGAATTCCTCTCCATCGTCGGCCCCTCAGGCTGCGGTAAATCCACGCTCCTCTATCTGCTTGGCGCGCTGGTCACCCCCACCTCCGGTTCGGTTGTGATCGACGGCGCGGAGCCCGGCAACCTCTCCGACGCCGGCCTCTCGCGTCTCAGGGGGAGGATGACCGGCTTCGTCTTTCAACGCTTCAACCTCCTCCCGACCCTGACCACCAGGCAGAATATCCTGCTCTCCCAGCGGATCCGCGGCCTGCGGCGGGGGGAAGGCCTCGACGCGGACGAGATCCTTGCGCGCGTGGGGCTCGGCGGCAAAATGCACCGCAGGCCCTCCGAGCTCTCGATGGGAGAGCAGCAGCGCGCCGCGATCGCCCGCGCGGTGGTCCACCGCCCCGCGATTCTGCTCGCCGACGAGCCAACCGGCAACCTCGACTCGGCCAACTCGGAGATGATTCTCGGCCTCTTCGCGCAGATGCATCGCGAGCTCGGCCAGACCATCCTCATGGTCACACATAACCACGACGTCGCCAAGGCCGCGGAAAGAACCGTGCAGATGAGAGACGGAAAAATCGTCAACAATCCACCGTCCGCCGTCCGCCTTTGCTAGCCATGGACTATCGACTATCGACCATGGACGTCCTCTTATGAACATGCGCCCGCGCAATATATCGAGCGTCAGGTGGTTTGTCGGTTTCGGCATCTACGTGCTCGCCCTCTCGCTGCTGCTCATCTGGGCGCGCGAAACGGGCCGTGGCAGCCTCGGGAATCTGTTTTCCTTTATGATCTTCGTGAGCTTCGCCTGCCAGTTCTGCCCCCTGCCGATCATCCCGGTCTTCCTCGCCATCGCCCGCGACCACAATCCTTTTCTGATCGCGCTCCTGGGCTCACTCGCGACCTGCGTGGCCAATCTCCACGACTATTATATTCTCAACTCGCTGATGCGATGGGAACGGCTCGGGAGGGCAAAGGCGTCCCCCTGGTACGCGCGGGCCGTGTACTGGTTTGAATGGTCGCCGTTCTGGGCGCTCGCGGTGGCGAACCTCCTCCCCCTGCCCATCGATGTCGTGCGCCTCCTGGCGATATCCACCGGGTACAGCAGGATTCCCTTTACGCTCGCCACCCTCGTCGGGCGCTACCCGCGCTACCTGATACTCGCCCTTCTCGGGTACTCGCTGCAACTGTCCAACACGTGGATCCTGACCATCCTGGGCGCCACCCTTTTGATCGCGCTGCTAAAGTCCCTGCCAAAGCTGCGCGAGCGCTGGCAAAGCAGAAAACCGCAGCCCGGGAAAGGAACTCCATGAATACCCACAGGCTCTTCGCCATACCGTTCTTCCTCGCCCTCGTCATGCGGACGGCGGTGATCGCCGACGCGGGGGAAGGGGTTTCAACGGAGGCGATACTGAAAAAGATGGAGTCGGCAGGGAAAACCCTCTCCTGCCTGAAAGCGGATTTCACCCAGGTCCGCACCTACGCCCTCTTCGATGAGAAGAAGGAGTCCTCGGGGACGATCCTCTACAAGAAACCGGGGATGATGGTCTGGAAGTACAACGCGCCCGACAACAGCGCCATTTATATTAAGGGGAAAAGCGCGCTCATGTACCTCCCCGACATCAACCAGGTGCAGAAGGTGTCACTGGCGCAGGACCGCAAGACCGAGTCGCTCCTCATCGGTTTCGGCAATACCGCCGAGGAGATCACGCGCAACTTCACCGCCCGGTCGTCAACCGAACCCGGCGGATGCCATCTCCTCGAACTCACGCCGAAATCCGAGGAGCTCAAATCCCAGTTCCAGAAGCTCAGGCTCTCGATCGACCCGAAACGATGGGTGCCGGTGCGGAGCGAGCGTTTCGAGCAGGGGGGGGACAGGACTGTGTTTACATTCTCCAGGGTGATGACCGACGTCGTGCTCAAGGATGATCTGTTTGAATTTACCGCGCCGAAGGGGGCGGAAATAGTAGAGTACTGAAGAAAAGAACCTCACACTTCAAACTGCACACCTCAAAACAAATCCAAAAAAGAAAAATCCAAACAAAATTATCAGCGGTGGGAAGTTGTCGAACACTCCTCCCGCGCGGCGCGGTACTGGCGGGCCTGGTGCATGAACGCCTCCAGGCGCGTGAGGTCATTGACCCCCTCCTGGCCGTCGTAGGTCATATTGAGCCATGGTATGTCGTCGTGCCGCTCCCGGACACTGCGCGAGACCGCGGTGACAACCATCCCCGGCATGCAGGTGAACGGCATCGCATTGACGATCCCGCTCACCCCATTGCGGATATATTCTATCGCCTTCCCGATGCTCAGGATCGCCTCGCCGCCGAATGAATGATGCATGTAGTGACGGCTCAGGTGAATGACCTCCTCGATGGGGGGCTCGTGGAGGTTCAGTAGCAACCCCTCGAATATCCGCTCCATTCGCTTCCCGTCGCGCTCCTGCACCTTCTCCTTCAGCAGCCCCAGGAAGAAATCCTTGTAGCGCCCCGCGGAGATGCTCCGCTCCATGTATCGGTTGTTGGTGTAGAAGACCCACTCCGTGATCGGGGCAACCCACGCCTCGCCCCCCAGACCCTCGATCATCTGCACCACGTTATTGTTGGTGAACCGGTTGCTCCGCAGGTAGATCTCCCCCACCACCCCGATGATCGGCTTGCGCTGCCGGCGGTCGATACGGATCCCGTTGAAGATATCGCGGACCTCCTTCAGGGCGTCAAAGACATGCCCCTCCCCCCGCTCGAGGCCGCGCACGATGATCGCCAGGGACTCCCGGAACGCGCGGTCGGTCGCCCCGGGGTCAAGCTCGTAAGGGCGGTACTCGCGCGCGAGCTTTTCCAGGACGTCGACGGAGAGCAGCCCTCTCCATGCGAGGCGGCGGAATGACGGCCCCACGCGGCCGAACTGCGACGCGTAGCCGTCGGTCGAATCCGGCGAGACGATCGGCACATCCCTGAATCCGAGGTCGTCAAGGATCATACGGTGCATCTGCGCGTACTGCCCGAAGCGGCACGGCCCCCCCGCCGTGGGCATGAAGAAGGCGGCGCGGGAATGGTCAAAGCCGGGCTCGAACAGCTTCTTGAGCATGTCGCCGGTCGTGGTGATGAACGGCAGGCACTCGCGCCCGGAGGCGAACTGCCGCCCGATCTCGATGGTGTGATCGTCTGATTCGGGGAGCGGCTCCGAGGGAATCCCGCAGGCGCGGAGCGCCGCGCTGAATGCGTGCGCGTGGAGCGCCATCTGCGGGATATAGACCGTCCTCCGCGTCTTCGGGGTCACGGCGCGGAAACTCCACTCGGGGGCCGGGGCGCCCTGCCTGTAGTTGGCCAGGCTGTCAAGGAACGCCTCGCACCTGGTGATGATCCCGGCGTCGGCGCTATGCTCGTCGATCTCGAGCTGCAGGTATGGTTTGCCGTCCATCGTGCGCCTGAAAAAGTGCTCTATGAACGAATCGGGGCCGCACTTGAAATTGGAGATATACACGGCGTGGAGCCTCGGGTCGTTCCGGACGAGTCTCGATGCGCTCAATATCCGCTGCCCGTAGCGCCAGTACATGTTCGGAAACTGGTCATGGATATCCACCGCATCGAGGTTGAGGTAATCCTGCGGTATCGGAACGACTCCCAGGTTCCTGAGCTTTCTGGGGAGATTGAAATTGATGCCGGCGTCGTAATTGTTGTAGGGGCGCCCCAGGACAGCCATCGCCCATCAAGATCGAGGATGGCCCTGAGGATATACGGGATCGCCTGGACGAGCGGGCAGGAGAAACTCTGGGGCATCCGGGCGTCGCGCCCGCTCATATTGATGATGCTCGGCAGGAAGAGATAATCGACCTTCTCCGCGAGCAGGCTGAGGACGTGCCCGTGGACGATCTTGATGGGGAAGCAGGTCTCCGTCGCCACCTTTTCGGATGACTGATGGATGATGTGGGCGTTCGTCGTCTCCGAGAGCACCACCTCGTAGCCGATGCTCCGGAAGAACTCCCTCCAGTAGGGGAAGAACTCGTGCAGGTGGAGGATGCGCGGGATGCCGACCCTGCCGCGTCGGGGGCCGTGCGGGGCGTAGCTCCGCTTCCCGTCCAGTTCTCCCTGCGGCTCATCGGCGGCCGCGTCGAGGAGAACGCGCTCCCGCTCGGCAAAGTAGTCGGGGATATCCGCCGCCTTTTCATCCCTGATTTCATACTTCTCGCAGCGCGCGCCGTAGAAGAGAGGCCGCTCGCCGCCAAAGGTGACTTTCCTGATCTCGCAGAGGTTGTCGCAACCGCTGCAGTTGAAGGAGGTGGATTCGTACAGGCGATGCGCGAGGTCGAAGCCGTGAAAGCACGCGCCGCCCCTTCCCCGGCACTCCCGCATCGCGAGCAGGGCCACGCCGATCGCGCCGGTCACATCGTGCTGGGGGGGGACGGTGATCGGCTTGCCCGTGACCTTCTCGAAGGCGGCCACCACACCCCTGTTCCAGGCGACGCCACCCTGAAAAAATATCTTATTGCCTATCCTCCGGTCCCCGACCACCTTGTTGAGGTAATTGTGCACGATCGAGTAGGCAAGCCCGGCGACAAGGTTTCTCTTCCCGAGCCCCTGCTGCTGGTGCGCAACCAGGTCCGATTCCATGAAGACGGTGCAGCGGTCGCCGAAGCGGCCGGGGTTGTCCGCATCGAGGGAGAGCCGGCCGAACTCCTCCTCGATCCGTATGCCCAGCTTCTCCGCCTGCTCCTCGATAAACGAGCCGGTCCCCGCCGCGCAGACCTTGTTCATCTCGAAGTCGACCACCACGCCCCCGTCGAGGGAGATGAACTTGGAGTCCTGGCCGCCGATCTCGAAGATCGTGTCCACATTCGGGTCAATATGCGCCGCCGCGGTGGCTTGGGCGGTGATCTCGTTGCGGATGACGTCTGCACCCACGAAGTCTCCGGTAAGGTATCGGCCAGAGC
>JAPLCY010000087.1 GCA_026391995.1 Candidatus Auribacterota bacterium | reverse complement strand
GAGCGGAGCCCCGAGTACCTCTATTACCTCACCCGTGGGCGGTTGATCTACGCGAGGAAACACCTCTGCTGGGGAGCGTTCCTCGGGATCTTCATGCCGTACTTTATAACGGTGAAGCTGGGGAAGGGGATCGCGGTGAATGCCCTGTGCGGCCGGGGACGCCACGTGGCGGCGCTCTGGCGCGCGGTCTGGTGGAACCTGCGGCACCGGATAACGCCCGGGGGTGTCTGGTGAAGATCCTTGTCCTCACCAAGCGCTACACCTCGGCGAAGGATATCTCGCGCGAGGACGTCGGGAGGCCGTATTGCCTCTTCGCGGCGCTCGCCGATCTCGGGCACGAGGTCACCTTTCTCCTGGGCGACTACACGCGCCGGGAGCGCGCCGACACGATTCGAGGGAAGACGGCGTTCAGGATCAGGCCGCTCAGCCCGGCCCGCCTGCCGCGGTTCAGGCATGAGATCGCCGAGGAGCTGCGTTGCGGGTACGATCTCCTCATCGCCGAGGGGGATCCGGTCTTCGCCCTCCTTGCCTCGGGGCCGTGCCGTGCCGCGTCCGTACCGCTCGTATATGACCTGATGGACAACTACGAGACGTACGCTATCTACCGCCTCCCGTTTTTCGGCCTCGTCGATCACCGGCTTATCAGGCGCGCGGAGCTCGTCGTCTGCGTCACCGAGTCGCTCAGGGGGAAGATTGCCGCGTGGCGCACGGACAACGTGCGCGTCGTCGGCAATGGCGTGAACGCCGCGCAGTTCAGACCCCTGGAAAGGGATGAATGCCGCGGGAGGCTCTCGCTGCCGGGGTCGGGATGCATCATCGGGTATTTCGGGTACATCGTTGATTACAAGGGCATAGACATCCTGCTCCGGGCGCATGAGATTCTCCGCCGGAAGGGCGTGCAGGCGACGTTGTTGCTGGCGGGGGACATGCATCCTTCGGTCAAGCTTCCCGGCGGCGTCATCTACCGCGGCCTTGTTCCCCAGCGCGACATCACGGCGTATATCAACGCCTGCGACGCCGTGGCGGTGCCGAGCCCGTCGAACCCCTACACCGACTACTGTTTCCCCCTGAAGGTCCTCGAGGGCGCGGCGTGCGGCGTGCCGGTGATCGCCACGGCCCTCGGGCCGGTGCGCGAGCTCCTCGGCGAAGGGTACCGGTGGCTGGTGCGCCCGGGTGATCCACATGACCTCGCGGCGAAGATGGGGGATGCGTGTCGCGGCGGACGGGACGCGCACCTGCGTGAGCTCGCCGTAGCGCACGGGTGGATAGATCAGGCGCGCGTGCTCGAACGCGCGCTCATGACGCTCGGAGCTTCCCGGGCAACGTCGCGCCTCTAAAGGGATTGCCATGATGCGACTGTTGACCGCTGCCGGCCTCTCCGCCCTCGTCATCGTCCTCTGCGTCTACTGCGGGAGGCATCATCCGGGCATATCGATCGAGGAGTGCCTGTCAAGCCCCGGGACGCATGACGGCCTGATCGTGTACAGCCCCCATGAGTCGGACATAGGAGCGTTGACCGGCGACGGCTTCATCCTGCGCTGGCACGCCGGCGCGATCCCCGTGAAGGGGAAGGCGCCACACCTCAGGGTGGGGGAATACGTGGGGGTGAAGGGCGTGTTCAGGAAGGAAGGGTATGTAGACGCGGTCGTCATCCACGTGGGACGGTATCGGAGGCTCAAGATGGCGGCCTCGGCCGCGGCGGCGGTGGCGGTGTTCTATCTGTTGCACAGGGAGTTTACCTGGATCCGTCGGCGCCGTGCCCTTGTCTCCCGGTAGTTTTTTTTGATGCAATTGTTAAGATATAAGGGCATCATAGTTGACAATTCAATCCACCCGCAGTGCGGCGGTGGCGGTGCGTGCACGGAAATGAGCGTATGAATAATCAATCACTCGCGCGTGCAGCACGTGTTATTTCAGGGGGCGGGATCCGGAGGGATGATGCGATCGGCCTTGTCACCGCGCCGCTCGGCGATCTCCTCGACGGGGCGGAGAGGATCCGTGAACACGTTTTCGGCAGGGAGATCTCTTTCTGCGCGATTATAAACGCCAGGTCGGGCCTCTGCGGCGAGGACTGCGCCTTCTGCGCCCAGTCCTT
>JAPLCY010000393.1 GCA_026391995.1 Candidatus Auribacterota bacterium | reverse complement strand
CACCCGTTCAACCTGACGGCGGACCCCCGCTTCCTCTTCCCCAGCCCGCAACACCGCGAGGCGCTGAGTTTTCTCCACTATGGGATCATGCAGCGCAAGGGGTTTCTCGCCATCACCGGCGAGGTGGGGACCGGGAAAACGACGCTCTGTCGCGCGCTGCTCTCCCAGCTCGACGCGCATGTCACCACCGCCTTCATTCTCAACTCAAACCTGACCGAGTTCCAGCTCCTCCACGCCATCATCGAGGACTTCGGCATCCCGATCAACGCGAAGAACAAGATGAACCTGATGCGGGCGCTCAACACATTCCTGCTCGAGCAGGTGCGGCAAGGGAACAACGCGGTGCTCATCATCGACGAGGCGCAAAACCTCACCGCCGCCCAACTCGAGCAGGTACGCATGCTCTCGAACATCGAGACCGCGGAAGAGAAGCTCCTCCAGATCGTGCTCGTCGGCCAACCCCAGCTCCGCAGGAAGCTCGACTCGAAGGGGCTGCTCCAACTCCGGCAGCGTATCGCCATCCGCTTCCATCTCTCGCCTCTCGCGCGCCACGAGCTCGGGGCCTACATCGCCCATCGCCTGCACGTCGCGGGGAGCGACGGCCGCGTGCTGTTCGAGCCGAAGGCGGTGGACCTCGCCTATGATTATTCGGGCGGCGTGCCCAGGCTGGTCAACATGCTCTGCGACAAGGCGTTGCTCGCGGGTTTTGCCCTGGGCACGGCGATCATAACCCCCCGCATCATGCGCGCAAGCATGCGCGAGCTGGACGGCGAGCCCGAGCTCACCGCGGCCGCGCTTGTATAATATACGGAGCGCACCCTTCAGTGTGCGGTTAATATATGAGCATCATTTTCGAAGCGTTGAAAAAGGTTGAGCAGGAAAAGAGGGAGGACCCCCTCGGCTGCTCTTCGATCGTCTTCACGCTCCCTGATAAGGAGGCGCCCGCGGAGCGCCGCCCCGCTCCCCGGTTCCGCGTGTGGGACGCGGCGATGATTGCCATTCCCGTCCTGCTCCTCGGCGCGGTGCTCGTGCTCCTGTTCCGCCCCGGAATTTTCCCGTCTCCCGCGCCCGTCGCCCCCCCGCGCATGCCTGCCGCTCCCCCGGTGATCCCTCCCGCCCCGCCCGTCATTAAAGAGGTCCGCCTTGAAACAAAACAGATCCTCCCCATCGTCCCCGCGAGCCCTCCCGAGGCGCCGAAACCTTCACAGAAAAATAATATCCCCGAGTTGCGCCTCAAGGGGGTGAGCCACACCGGCAACAAATCATGGGCGTTCATCAACGAAAAGATGGTCAAGCTCGGCGATGTAATCGAGGGCGCGGAGGTCATCCAGATTATGGCCGACCGGGTGCGCCTGCGGTACGGCGGCGTGGAATTCACTCTCTCCTACTGAGCTGGCGCCTGTGCATCTCACCAACGGTGTGCTATAGTATTCCCGTCATGAAGGCCCGTCTCATCACCGCAGCGCTCTTACTACTCTCCCTGCCCTGTCTCGCCCAGCAGGCATCAGAGGACTGGCCGCACTACCATGTCACGGGCGCGGCCGACGCGCGGTGGGACGCATGCGTCAAGAAGGGCTTTGACCTCTTTGCTCGGGGATCGGTGAGCAAGGCCGGGGCGCAATTCGACAAGGCCGTCAAGGCCGGCTGTCCCGACGGCTTGGTCCTGTTCAGACTCGCCGCCTGCCACTATTACGATGGGCAGCCGGAGCGGGCCCTCGCTTTACTGGATCGGGCCATACCCGATCTCGACTCCCGCTACCCGCGCTCACTCCACCGGGCGCAGGTGCACAACCTCAAAGGGATTATCCTCATGGAGGGGGGAAAGCCCCGGCTCGCCGAAGCGGAGTTCAAAACCGCGCTCAAACTCTCCCCCTCCTTCTCCGACCCCCACAACAACCTAGGGAAACTCTACACAATGGAGCGCCGGCGGGGCGAGGCGTCCCTCGAATTCGAGCAGGCCATCCAGCTCGACCCCAAGAACATCCAGGCGCAGATCAACCTGGGCATCCTGCACGAGCTCGACGGCAACCACGACGAGGCCCTCGCGGCGTGCAACAAGGCGCTTTCCCTCGACCCGCGGGACCCC
>JAPLCY010000328.1 GCA_026391995.1 Candidatus Auribacterota bacterium | reverse complement strand
ATGATCGACAACTACGATTCATTCGTCTACAACCTTGTCCAGTATCTCGGGGCGCTGGGTGAACAGCTCAAGGTGTTCCGGAATGACAAGATCAGTGTCGAAGAGGCGCGGCGCCTCAATCCGGAGCGGATCGTCATCTCTCCGGGCCCGTGCACGCCCCGCGAGGCTGGTGTCTCAAAGAAAATCATCAAGGCGTTCGCGGGGAGGGTTCCCATCCTGGGCGTGTGCCTCGGCCATCAGTGCATCGGCGAGGTGTTCGGCGGCGAGGTGGTGCGCGCCGGCCTGCTCATGCACGGCAAGACCTCCATGATCCGCCATTGCGGGAGGGAGATCTTCTTGGATATGCCCAACCCGTTCGAGGCGACGCGGTACCATTCCCTGGTGGTACGGCGCGAGAGCCTGCCGCCGGAACTCACGATCACCGCCGAGACGGAGGGGGGCGAGATCATGGGGCTCAGGCATGTGTCACTCCCCGTCTGGGGCGTTCAATTTCACCCCGAGTCGATTCTGACAAAAGAGGGGATGCACCTTCTCAAAAACTTCCTCGCGCTGGGGCGGTGAATGAGCGTCCTCGCCGGGGAGGAGACGGCTGTGCGAAATGCATATTGGCGTCGACTCCACTCCGGCGAGCGGACACTCCCGTCACAGGGCAGGCCCGCCGTGCGGCTCGCGGCCCTCGCGCGTTATCGTTTCGCCGCGGCCCATTGCAAGGGCAGGCGCGTACTGGATATCGGCTGCGCCGCGGGCGAAGGGCTCGCCATACTCTCTCGCGAGGCCCGGCACGCGACCGGCCTCGATTACTCCGTAGAGACGCTCCGTGACTATTGCGCTCCGCGGCAGGGTATCGCTCACTCCGTTGCCGGGGATGCGGCGGCGCTGCCGTTCAGAAACAGAACATTTGATGCGATAGTGTCCTTCGAGCTCCTCGAGCACCTCGAGGATCCGGCGGGATTTCTTGCCGAGGTGCGCCGCGTCCTCACCCCCGGCGGGTGCTGCATCCTCTCCACTCCCAATCGCCCAATCTACAGCCCGCGGGGGGTATGGCTCGACTACCATGTGCGCGAATATGACCGCGACGAGCTCCTCGCGATGCTCGGGGTGTTCTTTTCCGAGATTGCCATTGTCGGTCAGGCATACCGGTCGATGGATGCCCGGCTCGACACGCACCCGCTCAACAGGTTCTTCTATCCGCTCAAGCGCGTACTCGACCCCCGCGGAGTGATCCTCAACAGGTTTCGCGCCGCGTATGTCTACTGCCGCTGGGGGGAGCGGGCGGCCGATCTCGACGAGAACGATTTTCCCGTTATGGAGGAGGCCGGGTCCCTTCCCATACTCATCGCGGTGTGCAGGGGGGGGCCATGAAGCGGCTTTGCCCGGCCGGGGAGGCTTTGCCCATCGCCGCCGATCAGGCGCGACGCGGGCACTCCACGCCGGTGAGCGAGCGCTTCATCAGATGCATCTGGTACTCCCTGCGGCGGTATCTGAAACCAACGATACGCACACTCGACGGCAGGCCTATCCGGATCCTGTCCCCCGGCAGATGGAACACCGGGCCGGGGCCCGATTTTCTCGACGGCGTATTCAGCCTCGATTGCCACGGGGCGCGCTGTGCCGACGTGGAGATCCACCGCCGGCGTTCGGATTGGAGGGCGCACCGGCATGAGGTCAACCCCGCCTACCGGCGGGTGGGCCTTCACGTATTTCTCCAGGAGAGTGCCGGGCATCCCCTGAGGGAAATGTCATCAAAGGGAAACGGGTTCACCGAAATCTGTCTCGCGACGCAGATTCAACGACCGATCTCGGCCCTCCGGGGAAGGCTCAAGACCGATCGGTTCCCGTATGGAACGGACGCTGCGCGGGGCCGGTGCAATCGCATCTTGAACGACCTTCCCCCCGCACGAAAGAAAGAACTGTTGCTGGCCGCCGCCGAGGCAAGGCTGGCGGAGCGCGCGCTGCGCATGGCGCGCGTGGCCCAAAAAAAGGGATTCGACCAGGCACTCTATGAGATGCTCCTTGAATCGCTCGGATACCGGTCGCACAAGGCCCCGTTCCTCTCGCTCGCCCGCCGCGTCCCCTGGGCATCCCTGCGCGAGATTGCGCGCGCCCATCGCGCCCGGGGACGGGTACTCGCGGTCGAAGCGCTCCTCATGGGATGTGCGGGCCTGATACCCCGCGCGCCGGCGCCCGAATGGGACTGTGCGACGCGCCGCCACTGGCACCGGTGCAATTCCCTGTGGAAAAAATTACAGCGCCGCCACCATTTTGTTCCCTTGCGGGCGTCGTCGTGGAAAGGGTGGGGGAGCCGCCCCGCCAACGCCCCCTGGAGAAGAATAGCCGGCGTGAGTCACATCCTCGCGGGGGCTGCACTGACCGGTCCGGATAGTTTGTTGCGGGGCCTCTCGCGATGCGGGGACAGGAAAACATTGAGCCGCTGCATACGCGCCCTGACGGTGCCGCCGTCCGGATCTTACTGGCTCAGGCGATTCTCCTGGGGAGGAACGTCCCTCCAGCGGGGAGTCGCCCTCCTAGGGCGCGAGCGGGCAATCGCCATCGTGGGCAATGTGCTCCTCCCCTTCCTTGTCGTGCAGGGCAAGGCGGCATGCGCCCGCGCCCTGTACAGACGTCTCCCCGCTGTCGAGTCGAATGCGGTGACACGGCTGGCCACCGCGCGGTTTTTCGGCGGCAGGGCCCGGTTCGCCGCGTTCATCCAGCAGCAGGGGCTATTGCATATCTACCGCCGTTTCTGCGAATCAGACCGGAGCGGGTGTCGTGAGTGCGGCCTTCCCCGCCTTCTGACAATTATCCCCCCTGCCTAACCGAGGCATTACTTCTGATATTGCAATAGTGTTGCACAAAGGCGCTATTAGGGTGTATCATAGTGTTTCATACAGGAGGTGGCATGATGGAAGGATTTCAGACAGGGTCGAGTACGCCCGTGGGGGCGGGGACCCCGGAGCGGGGCAATCCGATGTCGCTCATCAAGACGGTGGGGATTTGCGCAATCATCCTCGGTCTCATCCCCTTGCTTTCCTACATTCGACCCATAGCGTATCTGTTCGCAGCCATGCAGTCGGGACAGATTCCACGGGAAAAGGTTCCATTCATACTCGCCGCCGTCTCTCTTTCCCTTGTGCTCCCCGTGGCCAAGATCATATCCGGCTGGGGTGTCGTCAAGGTGCAGCAGTGGGGGAGACGCGTCGCGATAGGGGTTTTTACCATCGATTTCCTCCTCGTCTTCGCCGGGGCGGTGCATTTCTGCCTCTACTGTTACCGCATGCGTTCCACGCCATCCGAACTCTACCGCCAGTTTGTGGCCGGAACCTCAGCCGCCATGTGGCCCGCCTATATCTTCGCGCTCATAGGGCTCCTCTTTGTCGCCTTCCTGTACAGGGATCAGGTAAAAAACGCGTTCGGGAGGATTCCCGGCGTCGAGCTCTGACCGTCCTCTCCACATGCGCTACTGCGAAGTCACCCGAGGGCGTACCTTTGTGCTCAACCTTGAGGAGGGCGAGATCCTCCATGAGGTCATTGAGCGTTTTGCCGCCGAGCATGGCATCCGGGCTGCCGCTCTGATCCTGGTGGGCGCCGCCGGGGCGGGGAGCAGGCTTGTCGTGGGTCCTGAGGACGGCGGTGCGCGCCCGGTGGCTCCGATTGAGCACACGTTCGAGGATGTGTACGAACTATCAGGGACTGGAACCATTTTCCCGGATGAGCGGTGCGTGCCGGTGCTTCACATGCATGCTGCCTGCGGCAGGGGAGATCGCGCGGTGACCGGATGCGTGCGGCGTGGCGTCAGGATATGGCAGATCGCCGAGGTCGTGATTATCGAACTCCAGGGCGCGGAAGTGTATCGGCAATACAGGCCCGAGCTCGGATTTTCCCTGCTTTCCTTCCGATAACAAGATCCCTGTAGATTTCTTATCCATGACGGCAGCACCCTTGAAAAACGTCGCCCGTTCCGCTGCCGGTACGGTGGCGTGCCTGTAGAAACCATTGAGTGAGCGCACGATGAGAGGCACATATGCAACCCGAAGACCGTGGCAATGTACGCCGGTTTCGGCATACCGGCCGGTGCCATGGATGTGGGAAAAATCAGGGGAGAAGTCGTGACAGGTACGGCGTCCGGGGTTGGTGTGATCCAGCTGTCCGTCGGCGGGTTTGACAGGAACTTCTCCTATTTGCTCCAGGAGCAAGCGTCGGGCGATGCGGCGATTGTGGATCCGTGCGGCGACATCCGCGTCATCGAGCGCGCGGTGCGCGCATCCCCGGGCCTTCGGCCGCGCTATATCCTCCTGACGCACGGGCACCGGGATCACTCCTCGGGGATCGCCGAGGCGAAACTATTTTTCGAGGCCCCGGTCGCCTCTCACCCGCTCTGCGCGTTCAGGCCCGATATCCCGCTCAATGATCATCAGCGGTTGCCGTTCGGTGACATCGCCATAGAATGCCTTCACGCCCCCGGCCACACAACCGACAGCGTCGTGTACCGGCTCACAGACGATTCCGCGCTCTTTACCGGTGACACGCTTTTTATCGACTGGTGCGGCTACTGCGAGGCACGGTCGATGTTCCGCACCATGCGAGAGGTGCTCTATCCGCTCGCCGATACGCTTGAGGTATACCCCGGCCACGACTACGGGCGGTATCCACACCGGCCGCTGGGCC
>JAPLCY010000111.1 GCA_026391995.1 Candidatus Auribacterota bacterium | reverse complement strand
GCCGGGGCGCTACTGGGTGTACGGGGCGCTGCTGAACACGAAGGGTGCTCCGCTCGGGCCGATCGCCGAAAGGGTTCTTACCATCGAGTAGCGCGCATTAGAACAGGGCTTATCTGCCGCGCCGGTTGTGAGGTAATATACCGGCGTACAGTAAAGGCCTTGTCAGGCAATGGGGAAGAGATGAGAGCAAAGCTGATCATGGTATTGAGCGCGGCGGTTATGGTTTCGATGATATCTATGGCTTTTGGCCGGCTCACCGAGGTGACTTTTACAATAAGATGAGCCGGGGATGCCTTTCACCCATGTTTGCCGGCAGGCAGTCATGGATATACCGGGGGATTTCTGTTTAATCGGGTAAGGTAGTGACGATCTTCAGACTTTCGCCGTGTTGTCCATGTCAGTCACCAGCACAGCCTCGAACGCCTTGTCGGTCGTCCGCACCTTGACATGGTGGCCCCGCGCGCGCACGCGCTCGCCGGCGCGGTACTCCCCCCGCTTGCCGCCGTGATAGATGATGAGCACCGCGGCATCGCCCAGCGGCGAAGCGCCGATCCGGGCGTCCTTCAGCGGAAGGAAGGTCGGCATAAAGCCGGTGTGGTCGTCGCTGGCGACAGTCCCGGTCGCCTCGATATCCCCCTTCACCACCTCCATATCGAAACGAGGGAGCGGAATCTCGGCGGGATCGGTGTAGGAAAAGAACGGGCAGATCATGTTGCCGGCGTCATCGTAAAAGCGGATCGCCCAGTGCATCCCCATCTCGAAAACGGCGCGCTTCGGATCCTTTACGATCTCGTAGATCGTGTCGATCACAATCTTGAGTTCGGCGACCGAGCCGTAGAAAACGAGGTCGAAGTCGTGCGCGGAGGCGAGATTCCCGAACGCCATCGAACCGGTGCAGCCGATCCGGTCGGGGTCAATGTGGAGGAGCGCGCCGATCTGACGGATGGTGGCGTCGATCGCGGGCACGCGCCTGCGAATGATCCCCAGTGACCTGAGCGGCGGCACGAAGCCCGAGAAATCGCTGAGATCGAAGAGGCACTTGTTCTCGGCAAAGACCGGTTTCCCGGCCTGGGTCGAGGGATCGATCCTGCGATAGATCTCGAGCTGCTCCTTGAACGGGATCCAGCGTTCGTCTTGTGCGCCGTACTCCTTGATGATGCTCGCGTAGGGGACGCCGAAAAATTTCTTGCTCCCGCGCGCGTCGGGGATGTAGATCATGTTGGCGATGAGCTTCCCCGGCGGATGGTAATAGCCCTCGGAGAAGGCGAGAAGGCCATCATTGCGAAGGAAGAAGTTTGCGTCGCGGATTTCCTTGAGCTCTTTCATCGGGACTATAAAATCCTTGAAGTCCTGATGCCGCCGGATCCGGTCCATCAACTCTCTGTTATCCTTGCCGTAGATCATTTTTACCTTTGCCCTTGATACCTTACACCTTACACTTTAAACCTTAAACCGATTTATGCACATCGCCGATGTTCGTGCAGAGCACAGCCTCGTACTGCCCGGACTGCTTCCGCGCGGCACCGCTTCCGGAGAAGGTGCGGATCAGGACGTGCGTGCCATTGCCCGCGACCCGGTCTCCCTCAACGTAGTCTCCGCGCTCCCCACCGTGGTAGAGGATGAGCTTGAGATCGCCGGAATAGCGCTTGCCGTTCAGAGAAACCCGGTCAAGGCCGAGGATCGACGGGTTGAAGGCGTTGTGGGTGTGGTCGGCGACCCGCGCATCGAGGGTGACATCGGCGATCTTCTCGCAGGTGAAGTCGCGAAGGGGGCATTCATCGAGATTGATGTACGAGAAAAACGGGCAGAACATGAATTTCTTTCCCTCCACCCATTCCCAGTAGCGGATCGGCCAGTACTTGCCGAATTCGAAAACCCGGCGCTTCTCGTCGGTCGCGGTGAGCTTGTAGAGGAAATCGACGATCCGCCGCACCTCCTTGACCGTGGCGTAGATCACCACGTCCAGGTCATGCGGGTTCTGGTATGTCCCTATCGAGAGAGAGCCTGATATGCCGAACTGCTCCGGCATGATGCCGAGGAGTCCGGCCGAGGCTTCGACCGACCTCTTGATTTCGAGGGCGCTCCGGTCCCCCGCCTCGCCGTACTTGAATATCGCACGCAGTGCGCGGCGCTGGGGAAAGTGTCCGATGATAGAATCCATGGGAATCATGGCCTTGTATTTTGCGTAGAGCGGCTTTTCGACGTCAAGCGACGGGTCGATCTGGAGGTAGCGCGTGAGCTGGAGGGGGTAGAACATATGGAGCGGCTGGGTGTTCATGATCCCCTTGGTCAGATTCTCGTACCCCTGTCCGAAGATCTGCTTTTTCGCATAATCCGGGAACTCCTGACCTGTCGCCGGAACAAATACGATATGCGAAACCAGATGCCGTTGACGCAGAGGAAGTTGCGGCTCATGGCAGTAACCCTCGGAAAAGCAGAATGTACCGTCCTGGCGCAGGAAATAGGTCGCGTCCCTCACATCGGTTTTCTCGTCCAGGGGAAGGAAGAAATCGGCGAATTTTGGATGTTTCTGCATCCTGGATATGATCGGATTCATTGTTTTCCTTTTGTCGAGCGTTGCTTTTTATCATCAAAAGCCAGCGATTGCAAGCCAAAAGCAACAGCCTGTCGTAAGCTAATGAAATGACCGCTTAATTAGCAAATGAAATGTCCGCTTTGAGCGGGCTGGTAGAATAATACGCCAGAAGGCCTAAAAGGGGGTGGGAATGGCGTATTATCCAGAATCGGTCCTGGAGCGGGCTATGAAGATACAAGAAATCATCATGAGGGCAATGAGTGGTGAGATTACGTGGATTGACGCGGCAGAGATAATAGGGATTAGTCCTCGTAGTATGAGGCGGTGGAGGGGACGGTATGAGGAGCAC
>JAPLCY010000236.1 GCA_026391995.1 Candidatus Auribacterota bacterium | reverse complement strand
TGACATATATCTGGCGCGTCCCGTCCCTGTCGGAATAAAAGGCTATGCTGCGGCCGTCGGGAGACCATCGAGGATACTCGTCGGCCGCGTCATTGGCGGTGAGACGCCTGCCGCGCCGCGAGGCGAGATCCATGACGTAGATCTCGCTCCCCTCTCCCTCCCCGCGCTGATAGACGAGCCGCCCCTCGAGCGGGCGTCGCGCCTGCCGTTTCGCATCGTTCGCACTTGTCTCCTGCCGCCCGCAGCCCCAGAAGAAAAGCAGCGCGACGGCAAGGAGAGCGGCCGATCGTTTGATGGAGTTCATAATCCCCCCGATGTCACCTGCCGTTCCGACTTTCGCGCTTGTGTGATCTCCGCGGCGATGCAACGCCCGTGAATGCGGGCGAGTTCTTCGAGGGTGAGATCCTCCGCGCGGCAGCCGGGATCAACACCCGACTCCCGCAGGACCGAGGAGATTTTTTCGCCGGCGGCCGTGTCTTTCGACGCGCGCTTCAGTACCGTGGCAAGCTTCTTGCGCCTCTGGGAGAAAAGCATGCGGATGAACGAGAAGAACTCCTCCGTGCCGGCAACCGGGCACCGCGGCTCTCTCCCGGGCCGGACGACGACCACGGAGGAAACCACCGCCGGACGCGGATAAAAGGCCGAGGGCGGCAGATCAAAGATCCTCGTGACCTCCGCGTGATACTGGCAGAATATGCTGAATGCCCCGTACTCCTTCCTCCCGGGGCCGGAGGTAATCCGCTGCGCCAGCTCCTTCTGGAGGGTGAGGACAAGGATCGAGAAGAGCCGCCCGTGCTCCAGCAGTCTTCCCATGAGCGGGCCGCTTATTGAATACGGTATATTGGAGACAACCTTGACCGGCCCCCGAGAGCCGATGCGCCCGAGTAACCCCGCGAGATCGATCTCGAGGATATCCCCCTCGATCAGTTCGAAGCTGTCACGGCCCTTGAAACGTTCGCGGAGCCATGACGCCAGGCGGCGGTCATTCTCCACCACCGTCGTTCGGCAGCCCCTGCCCAGGAGTTGCGCCGTGAGCGCCCCGAGACCCGCGCCTATCTCGAGGATGCTCTCCCCCGCGGCCGGCTCCGCCAGGTCCACGATCCTTTTCGCAGCGTCCTCGCTCACGAGAAACGACTGGCCGCGCCGTCCCACACCCCCCCCGGATCAGTCGGGATCGCCCCCCGCTCACGCATGGCGGCGACCGGTCATCCGGGAGGCAAGGAGGATCGCCTCGATCATGCTCCGGTGATCCGCCCTCCCCCTCCCCGCAATATCGAATGCCGTCCCGTGATCGGGCGAGGTGCGCACGATGGGCAGGCCGAGGGTGACATTGACCCCAACGTCAAAGGCGAGGGCCTTGAGCGGAATCAGCCCCTGGTCGTGGTACATGGCAACAATCGCGTCGTATTGTTCCCGGTTGCGCGGGATGAAGAGCGTATCGGCGGGGAAAGGCCCCCGCGCGTTGATTCCCCGGCGGCGGGCGGCCCTGATTGCCGGCGCGATTACCGTCCGCTCCTCCCCGCCGAACGCACCCGCCTCTCCCGCGTGCGGGTTGAGGCCGCAGACCCCAATCCTCGGAGCGCGGATGCCGAGGGCGCGGCACGCCCCATCTGCCATGCGGATCGCGCCCGCCACCGCCGCACGCGTCAGTTCCCGTGGAACGCGCCTGATGCCCACGTGGATCGTGGCGAGCACCACGCGCAATCCCCGCCCGGTGAGCATCATGGCGTGCTCGCGCGCGCCGGTGAGACTGGCAAGGTAATCGGTGTGCCCCTGGAACCCGAACCCGGCGCGGTGGATCGATTCCTTGCAGATGGGGGCCGTGACGATTCCATCGACCCTGCCGGCCAGCGCCTCGCTCACCGCCCGGCTGATATACCCCATCGCCGCTCTCCCGTATACTGCGCGCACAACCCCCCAGCGATGGAGCCGGAGGGTGGGCATCGGATTGAGTACGGGGATCGCGCTCCCCCGCGGCACGCCGGAGAGGTCATGTACCGGAATCAGCCTGATACGGGGAGAGGCGAATCTGAGGCACTTCCGCAACACGCCGATGTCGCCGATGATGACGGGGCGGCACCGATGGCGTACCGCGGGGTCGGTAACCGCACGCACCGCGATCTCGGGGCCGATCCCGCCGGGATCACCCATCGTGACGGCGAGCAAAGGCTTCCGTCCCATCCCACGCCCCCTCACGGCGGCACCCTACTTCACCACCGAGATGTACGCCGTCTTCTTCAGCTTTTTTATCCACTCGTCGCGCCGTGCGGTCACCTTGTCGGCGAAGATCTTGTTTTCGATCTCGGCGTACACCTTCTCGAGAGGCGTCACCACGGGGGGTTTCCGCTCATGGAGCATGACGATGTGGTAGCCCAGGCCGGTCTTGATGACGCCGCTGTGCCCGCCGGGACTGAGCGAGAACGCGGCGTCCTCGATCTCCTTGTTCAGGTGACCCCGGCCGACAACCCCCCAGTCCCCCCCCCCGGCCGCGTACGGGCATTGCGAGTACTTCTTCGCGAGGTCGGGAAATCGCTCGCCGTTGTTCAGGCGGTTGAGGAGTTCCTTGCTCAGCCGCTCCGCCTCGCCCGGCTTCTCAGGCATCTCCTTGATCCATATCTGGCTCACGTGCGCCTTTTCCCCCTCGGTGAATTCGGACTGGTGGGCCGCGTGGTATTCCTTGACCTCAGCGGGAGAGACGCTGCATCGCGACGAGACCTCCTTGATCAGCATCG
>JAPLCY010000255.1 GCA_026391995.1 Candidatus Auribacterota bacterium | reverse complement strand
GTCAGACCTCTACTATTGACTGAGGATGGAAATCAGGATGGGTGTGAAGCCTCATGGTCTGACCCTGAAAGCCTTAATACAGCACTGCCGGCACATTCGTGCCGGCAGTGCCGTAAAGGGAAAAACGGATTAAGAGAGGCTATTTTCCCGCGAATATCCGCTTGAAGAAATGACCGGTGGAGACACCGGCTTTTTTGAAGAATTTGCCGGTCCCCTTGCCGATCTTGGCTCCGGCGTTGCCGATCTTGGTTCCGGCATTGCCGATCTTGGGCCCGATCCCCTTCGGGCTCTCTTCTTTCTGCGCCAACGCTTCCTTGTTGACTTGTGTGTCCTTGCCGGCCTGTTTCATCTCCTGCCCGTTCGCGTTCCCCTGGGCGAGCAGCGCAACGGGGGCAAGGCTCAGACCTACCAGTAGTGCGAACACCGCAATGAAGATAACGAAAGCTCTCATCGGCACCTCCTGTGGACGATACTTAAGCATAGCATCTTCGGAGAATGTGTCAATTTCTCTGTGAGGCTCTATGGGTTGGCCTTCCGGCTATGGTATGATCAACGCGTGATAGACCTCAATGCAACCTCGATTGATCGCGATCTCAGGCACCGCACGGCGTCGGGCCATGTGCTTTCTGTGTATGACCGTGCCGCATATTTTAAGGATGGCGGCCGGGAACTGATCGTGGTTGCCCATGAGGCTGTGGGGAGTGGCCCCGGCTATGTGCTCATTGCCGGCGATGATTGGCCGCAGGCAGGCTGCAGGCCGGGAGATCCATTTGATCTAAAAAAACTCACACCTCTCTATTGCGGGCGGTCGAATCGTTGCGGATTTTTCCGGTGCGAATGAATGGGATCCCGCGCTCCAGCCCGCCGCGCGCCTGGATCCGGCTCGATTAATATTTTCCATCGAGCAGATGGCCGGAGTTGCGCGCATCCATGTGGGCAACGCCGGGTTGGGGCGTTTCCTCGGGGCGGAGGAGAAATCGGTGGAAAAGGCGACGGAGCGGGTGATAGCATATGGCGCCACGTCGGGGGTGGATTTGATTGTGGGCATTATTCTGGGGTTCACGCTACTGGAAAGGGGAAGCAGATGAAATTCAAAATGTACGATCTCACACAGCGGCTCAGCGACCTGACGCCGGCCTGGCCGACGTACGAGCCGCTCCAGGTGAAGTTCTTCAAGCGCCTCGCGCCAAACGGGGCGAATGGGCAGCTTGTCACGCACTCGAACCACGTTGGCACGCACCTCGACGGATCGCTCCACTTCTGCACGCACGGGCGCGATGTTGCCTCCATCCCATTGGAAGAGCTTGTGAACGAGGGGGCGATCGTCGATCTGAGCGACATCGCAGAGGATTACGGGATCTACACCTCGAAGGACATCACCAGTCGCGTCGAGGTGAAAGAAGGCGACATCCTGATCATCAACACCGGCTACCATAAATACGGATGGGACCAGCCCGAGGGGGACGAGGTGCGCTACATGGTGAAGCATCCGGGGCCGCAGAGGGAGTTTGCGGGGTGGTGCAAGAAGATGAAAATCAAGTGGATCGGCGTGGACTGCGGCTCGGCCGACCATCCGATGAACACCAAGATCAGGGAGTGGATGCCGAAGCAGGCGGCCGAGTGCGAGGCGTATTTTAAGAGGAAGTTCAAGAAAACCACCGATGAGATGTTCCCGCCCGACCACTACCAGTTCATGCACATCGATCTTTTCCCGCACGATATCATCCACGCCGAGAACCTGGGCGGAGAGATCGACAGGGTGCTGAACCGCCGGATGGTCATCGGTTGTTTCCCCTGGCGCTGGGTGGGGGGGGAGTCGTCGATTTGCAGAATCGTCGCCTTTGACATGAAATAATGCACCGGGGAAACGCACTGTATCGCGCCAGGGAGTTCATCATGCAGGGCACCCCGTAACGCGTGCTTGTAGCGCGCCCTCGTAGCGCGCCTCGTAGCGCACACTTTAGTGTGCGGAAGGTGCGGAAGGTAAGTGTGCAACCGGGTTACAAGGAGGAAGGCATGTCCAAGAAAGAATATCACATTCAGCTCGGGAAGGGCGACGTGGGGAGATACGTACTGCTCCCGGGCGACCCGGGGCGTGTGCCGAAAATCGCCGCATTTTTAAAGGATGCGAAGCCGGTCGCGCAGAACAGGGAGTACACCACCTACACCGGTTTCGTGGATGACATCAAGGTGTCGGTGACCTCCACGGGGATCGGATGCCCGTCGGCGGCGATTGCGGTCGAGGAGCTCGCCAGGATCGGGGCGGACACGTTCATACGGGTCGGCACCGCCGGGACGCTCCAGACAAATGTCGGCCTCGGCGATCTGGTCATCTCGACGGCCACCGTGCGTGATGACGGGACCTCGAAGCAGTACATGCCCGTCTCGGTGCCCGCCGTTGCGGATTTTCACCTCACGATGGCGCTCTGGGAGGCGGCGAAGAAGCTCGGCCACAAGGTGCATCTCGGCGTGACGCAGACCAAGGACGCCTTTTACACCGAGGAAAACGATCCCTCCCTGCCGCGCTACGAGGAAATCCAGCTCGAGTGGAAGGGGTACCAGAAGGCCAACGTGCTCGCGAGCTCGATGGAATCGGCGGCCATCTTCAGCGTGGCGATGATCCGCAGGCTCCGCGCCGCGGAGATCCTCGCCATCATCGGCTCCACCTTCACCGGAGAAATGATCGTCAAGAAGGTCGGGATCGACGAGATGATCCAGACCGCCATCGAGGCGATCCGGATCATAGCCTCGAGAGATAAAACCGGCAATGATTGCTCGATAGCTATTTTATACCTCAACCTCTTTGGGCAGGGTGAAATTCTCATTGGCCTTGAGAAGCTTCGCCGGCACGGGGCGTGCCAACGTGCCGCCCACGAGATCGAGGAGGTACTTCTTCACGACGGTATCCCAGTACTTTTTCGTCACGTAGAAGACCCGTGCGCCTCCGAGCTCGTGCTGATACTCCGGCCATGGGTATGACGGCTGCGCCATTCCGATTCCCCAGCGCTTGAAGCCGTTGTAGCTTTCGTAGGTCGCCCACCATTCCTTCTGGCCCAGGACCTCGAAGGCGTATTCAGCCTTGGCGTAATACATGATTGCGCCGATGCGCAGGCCGCGCTTCATCGCGAGGGAGTGCAGGCTGATCGAGATATCGTCATTCATCATGCGGCCATTCGCGAATCCCACCCACTCGCCATCTATAAGGCCGAGGAGTTGATAGGGGTCCTTGAGTCTGTTCCTGTACCAGCCCAGGAGCTCCGCGTAGACCCGTACGCCCACGATGTCGTAGAAATCATGATCCACATCAATCATCTTCTTGACGAACTCGAGCATCTTCGGAACTTCTTCCCTCTTTGCCTCGCGGATGACCATCTCGGAGCCATCCTTTAACTTGATATAGCATGGCTCATAGGGCGGCATGGTGCTTGGCGGCGGGCTCAG
>JAPLCY010000143.1 GCA_026391995.1 Candidatus Auribacterota bacterium | reverse complement strand
GGCCTCCGTTTTTTTCTCGAGCTCCGCCTCGATTGTCCAGTACTCCTCGGGCTTAAAGTTGGAGATCTCGACCTCCCGGTCGCAGATGAGTTTTACGGCGACCGACTGCACGCGGCCGGCGCTCAGGCCCCGCGCGACCTTGTCCCAGAGGAGGGGGCTGAGGCGGTATCCGACGATCCGGTCGAGGATGCGCCGCGCCTGCTGCGAATCCACCTTCTTGAAATCCACCGCTTCCGGTTTTTCGAACGCCTCGCGGACGGCCCGCTCGGTGATTTCGTTGTAGGCGACGCGGTAAAATGGCGCCGTGGACGCCTTCAGCACCTCCTGGAGGTGCCAGGCGATCGCCTCGCCCTCGCGATCGGGATCGGGGGCGAGGTAGATCTTTGCGGCGGTCTTCGCGGCGGCCTTGAGCTGGGTGATGAGCTTCTTTTTTTTCGTGGGGATGACGTAGCTGGGGACAAAGCCGCCCTCGATGTCGACGCCCAACTTGCTCTTGGGAAGGTCGCGGACGTGTCCCATCGAGGCCATCACCGTGTACGACTTCCCGAGGATGCGGTTGATGGTCTTCGCCTTTGCGGGCGACTCGACGATAACAAGCGATTTTTTCATTGGCGCATTACGTATACAGGACCTTGCTCAATGCCGGCGATTATACACGCAGGCAGGATGCAAATAAAGTGCTAATCTGCCGGCGATATCAGATGGCGGCACGGAACAGTTTGCCGGGCAACTGCTTAACGAGATGCTTGAGCTCGAGAGAGAAAAGGGCCGAGGAGACCGACGCCGGGCTGAGCCCGCTTGTGGAGATGATTTCGTCAATGGGGCGCTCCTGGGCGGAGATGAGACCCAGCACCGCCTCTTCGTACGGGGTGAGTCTGGGGCGCGGGCGTCCGGCGTCGGTCTCCCGCGCTGCGTCGTGGCCTCCCCTCGCGCCGAAGAGGTAGGGAAATTCCTCGCAGATATCCTCGACCGATTCCACGAGCTTCGCCCCGTCGCGTATCAGGTCATGGGTCCCCCGGGAGAGCGGCGAATCGATTCTCCCGGGAACGGCGAAGACCGCCCGCCCCTGGTCCATTGCCTGGGCCGCGGTGATGAGAGAGCCGCTCTTTCGCGCCGCCTCGACCACCACGACTCCCAATGAAAGGCCGCTGATGAGCCTGTTGCGGAGGGGGAAGTTGGTTTTGTTCGGGCCCGTCTCCATCGGGAATTCCGATATGACCGCGCCCGATGACGCAATCTCTTCCGCGAGGTGGCGGTTCTCGGCGGGGTACAGCCGGTTCAGGCCGCTCCCGAGCACGGCGATCGTTCTCCCCTTCGCCTTCAGCGCCCCGCGGTGGGCGGCGGTGTCGATCCCGCGCGCCATGCCGCTTACCACCGTGAGGCCGAGCGACGCGATCTGTTCCGCGAGGCGCTCGGCGGCCATGGCGCCATAGTGCGAGCAGCGGCGGGCCCCGACCACGGCGACGGCGTGGCGATCCCCGGGGGTGAGCGTGCCCCTGACATAGAGGATCGGCGGGGGATCGTAGATCTGCTTCAGGTTCTCGGGATAGGCCGGGTCGGACAGGGCGATGACGGTGACCCCCGCCTTTCTGATCCGCTCCATCTCGGCGGCGACATCAACCGTGGCCTTGCCGCGGGAGAGGGCGGCGACCGTTTCGGGCCCGATCCCCCTGACCTGGAGGAGAGCCTCGGGCGGAGCGGCGAGCGCGGCGGCGGCGGAGCCGAACTGCTCAAGCAGGCGCTTGATCGTGACCGGGCCGAGGCCCGCGATCATGTTGAGGGCGATCAAATGCTCCATGACTGCAGCCCAAAGGTGAAAGATGAAAGCCGGAGAAAAAACAGCATCAGGCGCAGAGCTCGTTGATGGTGGCACGGATCACTGCTTCAGGCACGTCTTCCACGACCTCTGTCTCGCCGATGCGCCTCGGCAGGACAAAGCGTACCTTTCCCTGATGCGCCTTTTTGTCCCGTGCGAGCGCCCCGGTAATCGCTCCTGTGGATACGCCGCGCACCCGCACCGGCAGGCCGCAGCGCTCGATCAGCCCCGTGATCCTTGTTTTCTCCGCATCTGCCAGCCGGCCCAGGCGCCGGGAGATTACCGCCGCGCCAGCCATGCCGATGGCAACGGCCTCGCCATGCAGATAGGCGGTGTAGCCCGTGGCGCACTCGATCGCATGGCCGATGGTATGGCCGTAGTTGAGGATCATCCGCACGCCGCTCTCCCGCTCGTCCTGATGCACTACCGCGGCCTTGATTTCGCATGAGCGCGCGATTATATCTTCCATGATCGCCGGGTCGAGGGCGAGGGCCTTTTCGCGCAGCGCCTCGAGGCGTTCGAAATAGTCCGCGTCGCGTATAACCGCGTGCTTGATCACCTCGGCGAACCCTGAGCGAAGCTGCCCGGCATCGAGGGTGGCGAGGACCGACGGGTCGATGAGAACGCCCGCGGGCTGGTGGAATGCACCGATGAGATTCTTCCCCTGCGGCAGATTGACGCCGACCTTGCCGCCGATACCGGCATCCACCTGGGCGAGGAGTGTCGTGGGAATCTGGACGAACGGTATCCCGCGCATGTAGGTCGCCGCCGCGAATCCCGCCGTGTCTCCCACCACGCCCCCGCCGAGCGAGACAACGCACGAACCGCGATCGAGGTTATGGGCGAGCATCGCATCAACAATCGCGGCAACCTGGGCGGGGGTTTTGTGCTCCTCACCCGGGGGGATAGCGAGGAGGGCGGCCTTGAAACCGGCGTTCTCGATGGAGGAGACAACCATTCGGCCGTACAGCCTGCCGACGGCTGTGTCGCTCACGACGAGGCATTTGCCGGAGAGACCCCACCGGGAGAGGAGCGTGCCGGCCTCGCACAGGAGGCCTTTGCCGATCGCTATAGTGTAGCTTCTGGAACCGAGTTCAACCCGGACTGTGCGCATCGCATATTCTCCGCTCATGGCTACGGGATATCCTAGCGCACCGGGAGGGGAATGACAAAGGATAAACTCCAAACAGCAAACCTCAAACTTTAAAACAAACCGCAAATCCGAACAGCAAAATTCCAATAGTGCCATGAGCATGCGCGGCAGGATGAGCCCGTTATATAAATTCTGGATTTGCCCCTCGATCCCGAGAACCTCGGGGTCGAGGGCGCATTTT
>JAPLCY010000231.1 GCA_026391995.1 Candidatus Auribacterota bacterium | reverse complement strand
TACAAGATGTTCCCCGTGGTCCGCGACGGCGCCCTCCTCGGCTGCGTGAGCACCGGGGAGGTCAAGAGAGTGCCGCGGGAGCGCTGGCACGACACCGCGGTCCACGAGATCATGCGCTCCTGCTCCGGCGAAAATACGGTGCGCCCCGGCGACGACGCCATGCGGGCGATCGGAATGATGACCCGTACCGGCGCCAGCCGCCTGCTTGTCGTTGAGGGGGAACGATTGGTGGGCATCGTGAGCCTGAAGGATATGTTGAAGCTCCTGTCCCTCAAGCTCGATTTAGAGGAAGATGAATAATATCGAGCCGCGGATTTACGCGGATGAACGCTGATACCACATAAGACAATCCGCGGCTACACATGTGGGGAGTATTATGCCATGCACGAACTGATCATCATCGGGGGCGGGATCACCGGACAGACCTCGGCGATCTACGCGGCGAGGAAGCGCATGGACTTCGTTCTCCTCGCCCGCGAGCTCGGCGGGCAGTTCCTGGAATCCGGCGAGGTGCTCAACTACCCGGGCATCGTCAAAACCACCGGCGCCGAGTTCAGCGACATCATGGAGCATCAGCTCAGGTTCAACGGCATCACACCGGTCGAGGGAGAAGAGGCGCGGGAGATCGAGCGCATGCCGGGAGGCTTCCGCGTCCGGTGCGCGCGAACCGACTACGATGGGAAAACCGTCATCATCGCGACCGGCGCCAGGCCGCGGAGACTCAGCGTACCCGGGGAGGACGCGTTTGCCAGGAAGGGCGTCACCTACTGTTCCATCTGTGACGGCCCCCTCTTTGCCGGAAGGGATATCGCGATCATTGGCGGCGGGAACTCGGCCCTCGAGGGGGTTAATTTTACAAAGGACATCGCGCGGAAGATCTACCTCCTCAACATCCAGAAGGAATTCAACGCCCACGAGTACCTCATCGAAAATGTTCTCTCGTATAAGAACGTGGAAATCATCGGCGAGGCGACGACAACGGCGATCACCGGCGACACCATGGTGCGCGGCCTCACCTACGAGAGGGGCGGGCGCATGCATGAGCTCGCCGTCGACGGCGTCATCATCGAGATCGGGCGCACGCCGAACACCGAATTCACGAAGGGATTCCTCGACCTGGATGCGCAGGGACATATCCTCATCGATTGCTGGGCCAGGACCTCCGTGGAAGGAATCTTCGCGGCCGGCGATTGCGCATCGGGGCAGGAATACCAGTACGTGATCGCCGCGGGCCAGGGGTGCATAGCATTGCTCAAGGCATCGCGGTATCTTGCGAATATGAAAAAAACGTGAGCAATGGATGCCTTTCTGGTCCGCCCCCCCACCGGCTGCGCTTCTGTTGCGCTGCCCCGCGTAAACCTCCCCTGCCCCGCGGCCTTTGATAATTGACAAGAGCTCCGGGGGAACGTATCATGCTGGCGTTTTTGAACCCCTTACGGACCCTGTAGCGCCGCACACCGTAGCGCCGCACGCCGTGGCGCCGCACACTAAAGTGTGCGCTATAGTGTGCGG
>JAPLCY010000368.1 GCA_026391995.1 Candidatus Auribacterota bacterium | reverse complement strand
TTGAGGATGATGTGGGAGACGGGATGCGACGCGGTATTGGTGGCGAGGGGGGCGCTGGGGAACCCGTGGATATTCCGGGAGGCGGCGCAGTTCCTGAGGGACGGCACGGTCCCGCCCCGCCCGACACGCGAGGAGCTCACGGCAACGATGACCGCGCACTTCGATCTGTGCGAGGAGTACTACGGCGGGAAACTGGCGCCGAAGGTGTTCAGGAAGTTCTTTTCCTGCTACACAAGGGGATTGCCGGGGGCAAAATCGCTCAGGCAAAGCGCGTTCGGGGCGCGCACCCGTGAGGAGACGCTTGAGATAATCGCGGCCTTGCGGAGCCTTGGGGGATAGGGGCGGGCGGACTGTAGTCCGCCCTACTTCATAACTACTTCCGGAGCAGCATCCGGCAATGCTCCCGGTGCGCCCGGAGCGCCGAGTCGTCGAGATAGCCGGGGTTGCGGCGGGAGGCCTCATCGTACGCCTCGAGCGCCCTCGCGTACTCGCCGCGTTCTTCGTAGATCAATCCCATTCCGATGAAAACGTTGGCGCCGTAGACAATATCGCTGGCCAACCCCTTCGCCTTCTCGAACTCCGCCAGCGCCTCGTCCGGCCGCCCCATGAGGCGGTAAACATTGCCGAGATTGTTGTGCGCCGAGGAAAGGCCGGGTTTGAGCTCCAACGCCCGCGCGAGGGAAGCGAGGGCATCATCGTAGCGCATCTGCGTGCAGTAGGCGATCCCGAGATTGTTGTAGGCGTCGAAGTTCGAGGGGTTGGCTGCGATGACCGAGCCCCAGAGCGAAACGCTGTCCCGCCACACCCTGTTCCTGGCTATCGTGAGGATGAGCAGCGCGGTCATCGCGCTTACGCACGCCGCGAGGACCAACTGTCTCCGCCGCCCGCATAGCCCGCGCTTCAGGATGCTCCCGGCAAAGAGGCAAAGCGCGGCGGAGGGCAGGAAGAGATACCGGTCCGCTTTGATAACGTTATTGGGGATGATCTGGAGAACCGGGAGCAGGGAGATCAGCCCCCATGCGATGCAGAAGCTTGCGACCGGCCTGCGCCTTCTCCCGAGCGCCGCGGCAACGAGCAACAGCAGCAGCGCCAGGATGCCGGTCATGGGGCGGAGCGACGCAATAGTTTTTGGAATCGCGACCACGTAGAGCGCGCTCAGGCGAAGGGGCAGGACGAGCATCCGGCAATAGTCGCCGACCACGACCATCACGGCGAGGAAGGTCGCATAGCGGCTCCCGCCGTGGTACGGCATCGCGGTCTCGTTGTGGGGGTCGAGGAATATGGCGGCGAGTGCAGTGACGGCGATGGGCACGAGATAGGGAAGCTTGCTGGTGAAGATGCGGCGCGCCGCGGGACGCGGCGCGGCGAGAAGCAGGTCATACAGGATCAGCGCCACGGGCAGTGTGACAGTGAACGGCTTTGACCAGAGGGCGCAGAAGTAGAAGAGCGCGCTGAGCCAGATACGGCGTTGCCGGCTCCCCTCCTCGCTCCGTATATAGGCGAAAAATCCGAGCATGTAGAAGAGCATCCCGAGGCCGTCCTTCCTGCTCGAGAGCCATGCCACCGATTCGACGTGCAAGGGATGAACGGCGAAAAGGGCGGCGGCGACCAGGGCCGCCCGGCGGTCGCCGATAATATGCCCGCAGAGCGAAAAAAAGACGATCACGGCGAGAGTGTACAGCGTGATGTCGGTGAGGTGAAACCCGAGGGGATTGAAGCCCCAGACACGGTGATCGAGGGCGTGGGTGATGACCGGGAGCGGCGGGTAGCTGATATGAAACTGCCCGATGAGGAACCGGACGTCGAGCGCCTGCACCACCTTGTTTCTTAAAATCAGGTGCTCGTCGTCCCAGTTAGTGAACTGGTTGCCGAGGATATTGAGATAGGCCAGCCCCACCAGCAGAGCCAGGAATACGGCCGCGACGCTCGTGCGCATGGCGCTCATCCTCCACTGGACTATCCCCAGTCCTTGACATCCCCCCATCCCCCCCTTTGAAAAAGGGGGGCTAAGGGGGGATTTGCTTAAAAACCAGCGGGAAAATCCTGTCATCCTCCACCCTTACGCCGGCGGAGCATCCTCATGAATTCCCGGTGTTTTACCGTGGCCTTCTCATCCTTGGACCACCGTTTCACGAGGGCATGATCAATACTGTGGGAAGAAGCCACCATCAACGCCTGCTCCAAGCCCTGGGGGTCGTTCCAATGATAGTAGGCCGCGAGGCGGTCGCGGACACAATCGGTGGGCGTAAGCAGGCGTATGGTCCCCCGGGGCATGCGGAGCCGGTTGATTTCCCTCACGGGATCCCCCCCGATGGAGAGCGGTGGCGCGGGGAAATCTATGATAAACGCCGCGCAGCGGGGATGCTCGAAGTGCCGCCCTCCTGTCGGGACAAACCCTAGCGCGCGCAGCGGCTTTTCAAGCTCTTTCAATGAGGCATCGGTAACAAAATCAAGATCGCCAGAGATATACCGGTTGTCGCTGTAGATCGTCACACAGGCGCCGCCCACGAGCGTCGCCCTGATCCCGCAGCGGTCAAGCTGGTCACATACGATCGCTGCCAGCTCCGCGGTGGTAAGCCGCTCCCACGCCACTGTCATACTGGTTTTCCTGTCCGCCGCGGGCGTGTGCGCCCTCTGAAGTACTGCTCCTTCGTATCCTCGGAAACAAACTGGAGCGCCTTCCGGAGCAATGCCGCAAGCTCGCTCCTGAAAGGATAGCGCGGATTTAACTTAAAGATGCGCGTGCGACCCTTGCTGAAGCCGACGATAACGCCGCCATCTTCGAGTCTTCGAAGCTGTTGGTACACGCCGCTGACCGACATGCCGAATACGCGGGACAGTAGTCGGGAATATCCCTCTCCATACACATGAAGATAGAGCAGTATCTTTTCGGAGGTTTTATTACCGAGCAACGGCTCGAGCATGATGTGCATCCCCCTGGGATAGATGCGGTTATTGTTCGGTATTACCGAACATATGTTCAGTAATATGGTACAATAACAACGCACACCTGTCAATGCCATTACTCGGTACGCCGAAGAACACACGGCCAAATTAGAAATGTCCCCTGATAATCCCCTCTCCCCCCAATGTCTTGGGGGGAGAGGGTCGAAGTGAAGGAGTATGATATTCCCACAAAAACTAACCTATTACTGTGCTATGCCTACCGGATGCTGAACTCTACGGTGTCCATTATAAAGGCATTCGCCGCGGAGGCACGGGCACCCGGGGGAATGAAGGCGACGTGCGCATGCCACAATCCCGACGGGATCCCGGCCACAATCTGTGTATCCAGCAGATCGCCGGCATACTTTTGGGCCAGGCCGGGCACCCTTCTCACGTAGGCGCGGACGCCCTCAACAATTCCCTTCCGGGTAAGTGAAT
>JAPLCY010000030.1 GCA_026391995.1 Candidatus Auribacterota bacterium | reverse complement strand
TGCTCAAGTTCTACACCTACCGCCTCTTCGCCCAGCAGAAAGAGTTCAACTGCCAGGTCGCCAGCGCGATCAGCAGTTTGAAGAGCAAAATAGACCAACTCCAGGGGGCAGGGGGAAAGGGGAAAGGGGAAAAAGGATAATGGCACCGGCGGTGTTCATCAAGCCTTACCCCTTATCACTTCCCCCTTACCACTTATCCCTGTAGTGCTATGCACACACGCACGCTTGCCTTTGTCATACCGCGCTACGGCGTCCATTCCGCCGGCGGCGCAGAGGTTCTCTGCCAGCAGGTCGCCGAGCGGCTCGCCGGCGCCGGCCACGCCGTCACCGTCCTGACCACCTGCGCACGCGACCATTTAACCTGGGAGAACCACTTCGCGGCAGGGAGGGAGACCGTTCACGGCGTCGAGGTGCGCCGCTTCCCGGTCGATGCGCGCACCGCCGACCCGGAACTGGCCGGAATCCAGAATCGGATTGTCCGCGGCATGCCGGTCGCGAGAGAGGAGGAGGAACACTGGATCGGGGGCAGCGTGCACAGCGCCGCGCTCTACGATTCAATCCGCCACGACGCCGGGCGCTTCGACGCTTTTATATTCCTCCCCTATCTCTTCGGCACCACGTGGGCCGGCAGCGCGATCGCCCCGGACAGGTCGCTTCTCATCCCCTGTCTCCACGACGAACCGTTTGCCCGCCTCGCCATATTCAAGGAGATGTTCACCTCCGTCCGCGGGGCGATCTTCAACAGCGAGCCGGAGCGGGATCTGGCCATCCGCCTCTACGGCCTCACGGCAGCCCGTACAGGGCTCGGCGGCATGGGGCTCGCCCCGCGCCCCGAATACCGGCCGGAGCGATTCATTAAAAAGTTCAAGCTGCGTCGCCCGTTCATCATGTACGCGGGGCGGAGGGAGAGCGGCAAGAACACCGACCTACTCGTCGAGTATTTTCGCGCATTCAAAAGACAGAACGGCACTGATCTCGCCCTTGTCCTGCTCGGGACCGGGGACGTCACGATCCCGGATGACGTTGCCCGCGATATCCTGGATCTCGGTTACGTCGATGAGCAGCTCAAGCACGACGCCTACGCCGCGAGCCTCGCCCTGTGCCAGCCGTCGATCAACGAGAGCCTGTCCATCGTGCTCATGGAGGCATGGCTTGCGGGGGCAGGGGCGCTGGCGCACGAGGAGTGCACCCCGGGCTGCGCGAGCGGCTCGCCGCGGGGGGGAGGCGTTACGTCCTGACGCGCTACTCCTGGGAGACGGTGCTGTCGCGCTACGAGGAGGCGCTTGCCGGATTCGGGATATGATGCCGGGCCCGCGCGCACCCATACTAGACCTGTGGCCATGCAGATCAATCAAATCCTCCCCGGTTTCGGCAGTGGCGACGCGATAAGCGGCTATGCCCTCCAGCTCCAGGAGATCGTACGCTCCTGGGGGCATGAATCCGCGCTCTATTGCCCAAGCCGCCACGTGGGACCGACGGAGACTCACCTTTGCCAGGATTACCGGCTGCTGTCGCCCGGCGATTCGGATATCACGATCTATCACTACTCAGTCGCCTCGGAGCTCACCGGTTTCTTCTCCCGCCTGAAAGGAAGGAAGGTGCTCGTCTACCACAACATTACACCCCACACCTATCTTGAGGGCGTCCACGACGAGAAGGCAAGAGCGCTCCGGCTGGGGCGGGAGGAGCTGAAAAGCCTCGCTCGTATAGCCGACCTTGCCCTCGGTGATTCCGAGTTCAACAGGCGCGAGCTCGAGGCGGAGGGCTTCCGCCGGACGGCAACGCTCCCGCTAATCGTGGACGCGGAGAAGCTTTCCGGCAGGCCGGATTCTGCGCTCATGAAGCAATTCGGCGATGGCGCGGCGAACATCCTCTTCGTTGGGCGTGTGGCGCCGAATAAGTGCATCGAAGATCTCATAAAAATATTTTACTACTACCGCATAACCGCCGGTTCCCGCTCCAGGCTCATCGTCGCTGGTTCCCTGATCGGCATGGACAGGTACACCAGTCACCTCAGGGCGCTAATAACGATCCTCGACCTCCCCGACGTCGTGTTCCTCAACCACGTGAGCGACCAGGAGCTCTATGCCCTGTACCGCACAGCACACGTCTTCCTCTGCATGAGCGAGCACGAGGGGTTCTGCATGCCGCTCCTCGAGGCAATGCACTTCAACCTTCCCGTGGTGGCGTACGCGGCCGGCGCCGTCCCCGAAACCCTGGGCGGTGCCGGCGTCCTTGTCCGGGAAAAGGACCACGCAGCCATTGCCGAGCTGCTCGACACGGTGTGCCGGGACCGGGCACTCAGGGAGGCAATCGTTCGGAAACAGCTCGCGCGCCTCCCGGCGTTCTCGACGGAGGCGGTCCGGGGACTCCTGCGCGCGCAGCTCGACTCCCTGTACTAAACCTCTTGATATCGGGGTCGGACCACGATATGTATCGTGGCCCGACCCCGATACGCCGATACACCATGATCATGCCTTCTGGACGCTGGTGGCTGCTTGCCGTATAATTCACTGTGCCCATGCGGCCACCGGCGCACACGCTCATGACACCAGCCATACATCAGATCGTTGCAGGATTCGTCGAGGGGGACGCGATCAGCGATCTCGCCCTGCGCCTCCGCGACATCTTTCGCGCCTGGGGGCATGAGGCCGAGATTTTCTGCCCGCGGCGGCACATCTCCCCAAAGATGCGCCCCCTCGCGCTCGACCTCGCGGAGCACCGCGCCCGCTATCACCGGGGCGACCTGACCCTCCTCCACTTCTCCATCGGCTCCGAGACGGTCAACCGATTCAGGGAGCTCGCCACACCGAGAATACTGATCTACCACAACATCACCCCCGGCCGCTACTATCGCTCCGTCTACGACGAGAGGGAGGCGCTTCTCGACCAGGGGCGGCGGGAGCTCTCCACGCTCGCCCCCCTCCCCGACCTCTCCCTCGCCGACTCCGCCTTCAACGCCTCCGAGCTCGAGGCATCGGGCTTTCGCA
>JAPLCY010000224.1 GCA_026391995.1 Candidatus Auribacterota bacterium | reverse complement strand
ACATCTTGTAATGGTAGCGGTAGATATACTCCTCGACCAGTTCCTGTATGGTGATGGACGGCGGCACGGTCACGGGGTCGGGCTGCATGAATCGCCGGAGGGGCTCCCCCTCAAATGCCTTCCTCGCGACAAGCTGCTGGTAGGACGCTCGAGAGGCGTTGCGGAGAAACATGCCGATGAGCAGCCACCAGATGCCGCCGATGAACTCCCTCCCGACCACGATGTTCAGTATTCCGAGAACCAGCAGGGCCGTCCCCAGGCCGGCCCCCATCTGCGAGGCGACGCGGGTGGCCCAGCGGAGGTTTCCCTTGAACGCCCAGAGGATGGAGCGCAACACCCTGCCCCCGTCGAGTGGGAAGCCGGGGAGGAGGTTGAAGACCGCGAGCATTCCGTTCATGAGGGCGAGATAGCGCGCGACCCCCTGCGCAGGCGCAGGCCAGCCGAATAGAGCGGATGCGCGGTAGACCCCGTAACACGCGGCGCAGAGGGCGAGGCTCGATATCGGACCGATCACCGCCATGAAGAATTCGGCCTTCGGGTGTGCGGGCTCTTCATCCATCTCCGCAACGCCGCCGAAGATGAAGAGCGTGATCCCCTTCATGGAGACGCCGTAGGCCCGGGCGACGAGCGAATGGCAGAGCTCATGAAAGACAATGGATGCGAAGAGGCCGACCGCCCCCGTAACGCCCATGAGCCAGTAGGTAGGGGGCGAAAGGTTCTTGTAGCGCGCGGGAAAGACGCTCTCGGCGAGCGTCCATGAGATCAGGAGGGCGAGGACGAGCCAGCTCGGATCGACACGCACCTCGAAGCCGAGCAGCCTGAACAGGGTGACGCGTTTTTCGAACATGGTTCTCTCCTGCCGGCGCCGCCCCACATTGTATACCAAGGGGCATCTAAATCTCCAGCGCATGTTTAGCATGATGGTAATGAGTCGGTTATAGGGGGGGGGATTTGCCTCACGAAAATGCGGCAAGAGCCCAAATGTGCCCTCTCATAATTGACCCATTACGCATGATGAGCGATGTTCGCTTGACGATCGGGCGCCGTGCCGTATAATTACAGGGCGGTCGGATGACGGATATGGTTCGGCAGGGGGAGGCGCACGGCATGAAGCCTCGTGTGCGGGTCAGCTTCACGGATGGCAGGGGTATCCCGTTCATGGGTATCGGACTGGTCTGGCTCATCAGGGGGATAGCGCGCTTTGGCTCAATCCGCAGGGCGGCGGGGGATATGGGGATGTCCTACGTCAAGGCGCTGAGGATAGTGAACCTGCTCGAGAGAGGGCTCGGAGAAAAGATGCTCCACCGCCGCCGCGGCGGCGCGGCGCGCGGGGGGGCGAGTCTCACGCCGTATGCCAAAGCGTTTATCAACGCGTACGAGGGCTATCACGATCGGGTCAATGCCTACGCCCTGAAGGAGTACGCGAGGATCTTCGGCCCCGGGCGGGGAAAAAGACGGAGGTAATATGAAATCAGCAGCCGGTCCCCAATTTGGGAATGTGACCGTGCATCTCAGGGAGTGCGTGCCGAGCCTCTGGTGGCTGCTCGTGCTCCTGGTGCTGTTTGTTCCCGGCCAGCGCCACGGCGTGTGGGGGAGCGACGAGCCCCGCGAGGCGGCGATCGCCAGGGAGATGTATATCTCCGGGGACTGGGTTACGCCCACGCTCAACGGTTCCCCTTTTTATGAGAAGCCACCGCTGACGTACTGGGGAGCCGCCGCGGCCTTTGACCTCACTATACTGGCGGCGTTTGTCCTCGCCACGTCGGTGGAGTGGATCTACATCAGCCACCTCCTGCTTGTTGATGTTCCGCTTGCCGCGTCGGTGATTCTGGCCCTGGCCCTCTTCTGGTACGGATATCGCGCGGGGGGGCAGCGGAAACGGTTCGGCTATATCGGCTGCATGATTGCCGCGGGCGGGGCGTTCCTGGCTAAGGGAACGGTGGGCGTGGTCATCCCCGCGTCGGCGATCGCCGCGTTCCTTATCCTCAGGCGCGAGTGGCGGGAGATCGCCCGCCTGCTCGCCCCGTGGAATATCCTCGTGCTGGCCGCGGTGACGTTGCCCTGGATATATCTGCTCGCGGAGCAGGGGGGGGGCAGGGCCCTGCACGAGTTCATCTGGCGCAACCAGGTGCTGCGCTTTTTTTCCCCCGCCGCGGATCACGCGGAGCCCCCCTGGTATTATCTGCCGCTGCTCTTCGAGATTCTTGCCCCGTGGGTGATCTTTCTGCCCCCCGCCCTGTATCGCCTGTTCAGGCCGTGCGACGCGGAGCGCCGGATGGATGCGGGACGGCAGTTTCTTCTCGCGGTGATCGTGGTGCCGTTCGTGCTGCTCTCGATCGCGAGCGGCAAGCGGCAGCTCTACCTGTTGCCCCTCATGCCCGGCTTCGCGATTGCCATCGCGATCTGGTGCGCGGGGGTATGGTGCGAGGCCCCCGCG
>JAPLCY010000006.1 GCA_026391995.1 Candidatus Auribacterota bacterium | reverse complement strand
GCCGCTGGAACATGCCCGCGGTCTCGATGGCGAGGATGAACTTCGCGTTCGTCTGGAATTGCAGATCTTCGATGGAGATCGGTATCGAATACGACCCCGAACCGAACCGCGTGCAGTCGATCTTGAGCTTGCGCCCCGTGTCGGCGTCCCGGTCGACGACGATCAGCCTCCCCGCGATCTCGCCCCCCTTCTCCTCGGGGATGAAGCCGAGCTGCTCGCGGTTCACCGCGAAGAGGGCCTCGATATCGTCCATCACCGTGTCCGACTCGGGCTGCTCGTCAAAACGCGCATCTCCCCAGTTCTTGGAGACGTAGTACGCCTCCCTCTTCGTGGCGATGTCATTGCCCTTGAGCAGGTCGTTCGAGAGCGACATCATCTTCAACGTCTGGGCGAAGGTCTTTGCGGTGATGACGGTCAGCGTCCTCTCCTTCTTCCGCTTCCCTATCTCGAAGTAGCCGGCCTTGGGGTTATAGCGCACGTTTTCCAGGGACCGGATGGGCAGGTCGATGGAGGGCTTCTTCTTTTTGAGAATGGTCCGGTAGATATCCTGCGCCGTCTGCTTTATTTTTGCCGCCGCTTTGGCCATTGTTGCCTTTTCTTCGGGCTTTGAATTTTAAGCCCCGGGCTGTAGTTACACCGTCCTCGATTTTTCGAGAATATCCGTAAGTATCCTGACCGTTTTGGCTTCCTGGACTTTGGTAAGGCCGAGAATCTCCCGCAGCGCCGCGCCGATGTGCGGCAGGTACTTCTGGATATACGCCTTCTTTTTTTCCGCATCCGCGACCCGGGCGCGCCGGTTCAGGAACCCCTTGAGCTGCCGGCCCACCTCCTGGAGGGCGAGCTTGATCTCCCTGATGATCTCCGGGTAGTGCGCGATCGCCTCCTTGCTCTCGGAAGTGAACGGCACCCATACCGAGACCATGTGCACCATGAGGGTCATGGGACCGCTCGGCAGCGCCCCGCGCGCCTGCTGGACCCCATATCCCCGCCAGTTGGTTCCGATGACTGACTTCGCGATGGCACATGCCGATTGCTGGTAGAGGAGCGGAACCCGGTTGGCGAACCTGATCAGGTTGGCGAGGGGCAGCTCCCCGGGCTCGTGAGTTCCGGATCCGTTGCCGCCATCGGCCTCCGCCTCGGCGCGTGAACCTCCCCAGGACAGCCCCACTTCGATCTGGAACGGGTTGCCGCGATAGACCGACGGCGGACGCGTGACGGCGGTGTAAAAGTCCGCCTTAATCTGGGATTTTAGCGCGGCCAGGATCAGCTCCTCACGGATGGGGGAGAGGCAGTCGGTGGGGGGATTCATGATCTTGGTGGCATTGATCGCCTTGTAGAGATTGTCCGTCTCCTCCCTGGCAATCCGCGACGGCGCGGCCGTTTCGGAGAGCATGGCGCGCCGGCATATCTCCGCCGCCACCTTGCCTCCCACGCGGGAAAAGTCCTGCATGAGGAAGGAGCGGAGGCGTCTGGCACCGGTCGATTTCAGCATCTGCATGAGCACGCCGAGTTCGACACCGTACGGGTGAGGCTTGATCTCTTTTGTCTGGGGGGGCAGGCTGTTCGCCGCGCGCCCGAGGACTAGTGTTTCCCCCCCGGGGTTCTGGTAGTGAATGCGGACGTGGGGATTCGCGAGGGCCACCTGTTCGAGGTATGTTTCCACCGACTGGCGCCCCTTCTGGTATTTCGCTTCGAGCTCGATCTCGACCTTTGTCCCGTGGGAGGTGTCCCAGGAG
>JAPLCY010000142.1 GCA_026391995.1 Candidatus Auribacterota bacterium | reverse complement strand
TCGGCCTCATCACCTACATGCGCACCGACTCATTCCGCGTTGCCGACATCGCACAGCAGGAGGCCATCGGCTATATCAAAGAAACCTACGGCCCCGGGTTCGCGCCGCCGAAACCCAATGTGTACGCCTCGCGCAAGGGATCGCAGGGCGCGCACGAGGCAATCCGCCCCTCCTCCGTCCGGATGCAGCCGTCTTCGCTGAGGGGGTCGCTCACCAAGGACCAGTATGCGCTCTACAAGCTCGTCTGGGAGCGGTTCCTGGCAAGCCAGATGGCCCCGGCCGTCCTCAACAAGATCACCGCCGAAATCGCGGCGGGCCCCTACCTCTTCAGGGCCACCGACACCAGGGTGGTATTCCCCGGATACCTCAAGGTGGCCGGCGAACCGGAGCGCGACGAAGACGAGGTACCGCTCCCGCCACTGCGCACCGGGGAACCCCTCACCTGCATCGGCGTCACCCCCTCCCAGCATTTCACGAATCCGCCGCCCCGCTATACCGAGGCGACGCTCGTCAAGGAGCTCGAAGAGAAGGGCATCGGCAGGCCGAGCACCTACTCCCCCATCATCTCCACCATCCTCAAACGCAGCTATGTGCTGAAAGAACAGGGCCGGTTCCACACCACATCACTTGGAGAAATCGTGAACAAGCTTCTCGTGGAAGGGTTCCCGGAGCTGATCAATGTCGAGTTCACCGCGCACATGGAGGACGAGCTCGACGCCATCGAGGAGGGGACGATCCAGCGGGAGCAGGTGCTCAAGGAGTTTTACGAGCCGTTCATCAAATCGCTCGAGGCGGCGCAGGTGAATATCAAGAGCATGAAGCGCGCCCCCGAACCAACCTCGGCCGTCTGCGAGAAGTGCGGGCATCCGATGGTGATACGGCATACGCTGAAGGGGCATTTCCTCGCCTGCTCGGCCTACCCGAAGTGCAGGAACATCAAGCCGATCGACATCAAGGAGGACGGCACCTTCTCCATACGGAAACCGGTGCTCCTCGACGAAAAGTGTCCCCAGTGCGGGCAGCAGCTCATGGAGCGGCATGGCCGTTTCGGCAACTTCATCGCGTGCAGCGGATACCCGGCGTGCCGCTATATCAAGCCGAAGCCCACCGGCGTGAAATGCCCGCAGCCGGGGTGCGGGGGCGATCTGGTGCACCGGAAGGGAAAGGGCGGGTCCCGCTTCTACGGCTGCAGCAACTATCCGGCGTGCAAATTCAACACCAGGAAGCTCGAAGGCGTCGCGCCGAAGACCGACGCCGCCACGCCCCCGCCCGAAGGATCACCGGCGCCTTGATCGCCTGGATGACCACTCGTTTCATCGCTCGGTGACTATGGATACGTTGCTCCGGAAATATTTCGACCATTTGCGCACGGAGAAGAACGCCTCCCCGCACACCCTCCTGAATTACGCGCACGATATCAATCGCTTCGGCGCATTCATCGCGAAACGGACGAGGGGCCCCGGCGCCCCCCCCTGGCGCGCGGCGGACCGCTCGCTCATCCGCCTCTCTCTCGGCGAACTCAATACCCTGAAGCTCGCGAAGTCGAGCATCGCCAGGGCGCTGTCGGCGCTGCGATCGTTCTACCGCTTCATGGTGCGCGAGGGGGCCCTCGCGACGAATCCGTTCACAGGGGTGGCCACGCCGCGGCGCGAGAAGACACTCCCGAAATTTCTCGATGTGAACGCCATGCGGCGCCTTGTCGAGGCGGCGTCGGGCACGGACCTCCGTTCCCTGCGCGACCGGGCGATACTCGAGAGCCTCTCCAGCACCGGCATCCGCGTGAGCGAGCTCACGGGCCTCAACCTCGAGCACGTGGATCTCCTCGGGGAGATGGTGCGCGTGCGCGGGAAGGGAAACAAGGAACGCCTCGCGCCCCTCGGCAGGCACGCCGTGGAGGCGCTCAACCGCTATCTCGTCGCCCGCGGGATCAACCCCGTCCGCGCTCGAGGCACTGCCGCCGTCGTGGTCTTCATCAACAAGAACGGTGGGCGCCTTTCGGCTCACGCGGTCAGGGACATCGTGAACAAGTACGTGGAGAAAGCCGCGCTCAACCAGCATGTGTCGCCGCACGCCCTGCGGCACAGCTTCGCCACGCACCTGCTCGATGCGGGGGCCGACCTTCGCTCCGTGCAGGAGCTGCTCGGCCACTCGAGCCTCTCCACCACACAGGTCTACACCCATGTGACGGCGCAGCGGATGAAAGAGGTGTACGAGAAAGCGCACCCGAGGGCATGAGCATACGGACAAGGGGGCGAAACGGCGAGGAGCAGGTGGACACGGGCAGGCGGTGAGAGGAACACATGCTACTATTGTACAACGCGCTGGTGGCTCTCTACTTCATCGTGACCCTCCCGTACTACGCCGTCCAGATACTGCGGAAGGAGAAGTACCGGGCGGGGATCCTCCAGCGCCTCGGCCTGTACCCCGGGGAACTCCGCCGGGCGCTCACGGGCCGGCACCGCATCTGGTTCCACGCCGTCTCCGTCGGCGAGGTGCGGGCGGTGACCCCCCTTCTGAAACTCGTCCGTGAGGAACTGCCCGGCTGGCAGATCGTCCTTTCCACGGTCACCCTCACCGGCCAGACAATCGCCCGCGAGACCTGCGGGTCGATCGCCACGGTGATCTACTTCCCGCTCGACCTCTCCGTGGCGGGGTCCTTCCCCGGCTACCAGATGGGGCGCTTCTTCCTGAAACATTTTCTGCAGTCTATCCGCGCCTTCAGCATGCAGACCGATATCGACGCCCGACGGATCCTTGCGATAGGCGCCCCGCGGGAACGCGTGACCGTCGGGGGCAACATGAAGTTCGACTGCGGCATCAGTCCGACCGCCGCGGAGGAGCGCCGCGCCGCGCGCGCCGCGCTCGGTCTCGCGCCCGGGCAGCCGGTGCTCGTGGCGGGGAGCACGCACCGCGGGGAGGAAGAGATACTGGTGAATCTGCTGCAGGGGCTCCGCGGCAGCCATCCCGACATGGCCCTCATCATTGTCCCGCGCCATCCCGAGCGCGGCGCCGAGGTGCAGGAGCTGATCGAGAAGCGCGGGGAGCGCTGCGTGCGAAGATCCTCCCTCGGCAGGGGCGCGCCCGTCCCCCGCGGGAGCATATTGATCGCCGACACGATCGGCGAGCTCGTCAATTTATACAAAGCCGCGACCGTCGTATTCGTGGGGAAAAGCCTCGTGCCGGGGGGGGGGCAGAATATCATCGAGCCCGCGAGCATGGGGCTGCCGGTGATCTTCGGCCCCTCGATGGAGAATTTCCGCGAGGCCTCGGAGCTGCTCATCGGCAATGGCGGCGCGATCCAGGTTGAAAACACCGATGGCCTGCGGGCCTCGGTGATCTCGCTCTTCGACGATGCGGAGGCAATGGAAGTGATGGGCCGCCGCGCCGCGGATGCGATGGCCCGCAGCCGCGGGGCCACGAGGCGGAATCTCGAGCTGATCAAGAAACTGGTCAAGGATTCCACCCGGGCATAGCATATTCCGGGAAGGGTCGTTC
>JAPLCY010000061.1 GCA_026391995.1 Candidatus Auribacterota bacterium | reverse complement strand
CTCTTCGGCCACGAGAAGGGTTCGTTCACCGGCGCCACCCGCAGCAGGCGCGGGATGTTCGAGCTCGCCGACGGCGGAACACTCTTCCTCGATGAGATCAGCGAAATGAGCCTCGTGACGCAGGGGAAGATCCTTCGCTCGATTCAGGAGCGTGAGTTCATGAAGGTCGGGGGGGAGAAGCCGGTCCGCGTAGACGTGCGCCTGATCGCCGCATCAAACCGTGATCTTCGCGCGCTGGTGGAGGAGGGGAAGTTCAGGGAGGATCTCTTCTTCAGGCTGAGCGTCATACCGGTCCACCTCCCGCCGCTGCGGGAACGGCCGGAGGATATCAAGCCGCTGATCGATTATTTTCTCGAAAAGTTCAGCGTCGAGCTCCACACGGCGCCCAAGCAGCTCTCGCCGCAGGCGATCGCCCTTCTCGAGTCATACACGTGGCCGGGGAACGTGCGGGAACTCAAGAATGTGCTCGAGCGGTGTATGGCCCTGCACCGGGACATCTTCGTCCTGGGTCCCGAGCACCTCTCTCTCGACTGGAATAGACTGCGTCCCGGACGCGACGCGGTGTTTTGCCGCGATGACGGGATAGCCTCCCTGGAAAAAGCCGAGCATACGCTGACAAAGCGCATGATCGTTGAAGCCCTTGAAGAATTCTCCTGGAATCAGACAAAGGCAGCCGGGAAGCTGAAGATCAGCCGCAGGAGACTCAGGTACCGGATGGACAAGCTCGACATCTCTCCCCGCCTGGGGCGGGGCCGCCCGAGCACCGGCAGCGGGGGCTAATGTTGTTGGTCGCCCTCCCTTCTGTGTGATTGGTAAACCCGTTATCCCCTACTACTTGTGAAGGGGATATTGTTCCCGTTCTTCTGGTGAGCCATTTTGTCCCACCTTGTGTCCCGATGCCCGTATATGGGTAATGGTGTCACATCTGATCCTCAATCCACCGGTTCACTTCACCCAGCCTCTTAAAATGCAATGTATTATCCCCGTTGATATAGCATCATAATTTTTACTATGACACGAGATGGCATAAATCTTGCTATATCTGCTTCTCGGGTGGACTGGTCTATCCAGTCCCTTAACTTCGATTACAAACCCGGGAGGGTGCAATGGCAAAGGTAATAGGCATAGATCTCGGCACGACGAACTCGTGCGTCGCGGTGATGCAGGGAGGCGAGCCGGTGGTTATTCCGAACGCCGAGGGCAACCGCGTGACGCCGTCCGTGGTGGCGATCACGAAGACGGGTGAGCGCCTCGTCGGCCAGACGGCCAAGCGCCAGGCGGTGACAAACTACGACAACACCATCTACTCGATCAAGCGCTTCATGGGCCGGAGGTACGACGAAGTGGCGAGCGAGATCAAGCTTGTCCCATACAAGGTGGTCAAGGCTCCCAACGGTGACGTGGCTGTCAAGATCGGCGACAAGGTGTATTCTCCGCCCGAAGTTTCCTCGATGATACTCCAGAAGCTGCGGGCGGACGCGGAGGCGTATCTCGGCGAGAAGATCACGCAGGCGGTCATCACCGTGCCCGCCTATTTCAACGACAGCCAGCGCCAGGCCACCAAGGACGCGGGCCGGATTGCGGGGCTCGATGTTTTGCGGATTATCAACGAGCCGACCGCCGCGTCGCTCGCCTACGGCCTCGACAGGAAAAAGGACGAGCGTATCGCGGTCTACGACCTGGGCGGCGGTACCTTCGATATTTCCATCCTCGAGATCGGCGACGGTGTCTTCGAGGTGAAGGCGACGAACGTCGATACGCATCTGGGGGGAGATGATTTCGACCAGCGGGTGGTGGACTGGATAGCGGATGAGTTTAAAAAGGGGCACGGCATAGATCTCCGGCAGGACAAGATGGCCCTCCAGCGCCTCAAGGAGGCCGCGGAGAAGGCGAAGTGTGAACTTTCATCGGCCACGGAGACCGAAATCAATCTCCCGTTCATCACCGCCGATGCCTCGGGCCCCAAGCACCTGATCCTCAAGCTCACGCGCTCGAAGCTCGAGCAGCTGGTGGCAGACCTTGTCGATCGTACGATCGGTCCCTGCACGAAGGCGATCGAGGACAGCGGTATATCGATTGAGAAGATCGACGAGGTGATACTCGTCGGCGGACAGACCCGCATGCCGTAGGTGCAGGAGATCGTCCGGAAGCTCTTCAAGAGGGAGCCCCACAAGGGCGTGAACCCCGATGAGGTGGTCGCCGTCGGCGCGGCCATTCAGGCGGGCGTGCTCAAGGGCGAGGTCAAGGACGTGCTGCTCCTCGACGTCACGCCGCTCTCGCTCGGCATCGAAACGCTCGGCGGCGTTTTCACGAGACTGATTGAGCGGAACACGACTATCCCGACAAAGAAAAGCGAGATATTCAGCACCGCTTCAGAAAGCCAGACGAGCGTGGAGATCCGTGTCCTCCAGGGGGAGCGCGAGATGGCCTCTTATAACAAGCTCATCGGCAATTTCCAGCTCATCGGTATTCCGCCCGCCCCGCGCGGCATTCCGCAGATCGAGGTCACCTTTGACATAGACGCGAACGGCATCCTGCACGTCTCCGCCAAGGACCTCGGGACCGGCAAGGAGCAGTCGATCCGCATCACCGCATCGAGCGGGCTCAGCGAGTCGGAGATCAAGAAGATGGTCAAGGACGCCGAGGAACACGCGGGCGAGGACAAGCAGCGGCGCGAGCAGGTGGAGACAAAAAACCGCGCCGAGGCATCGGTGTACGAGGCCGAAAAGCTCCTCAAGGAACACGCCGCGAAGATCTCCGCCCCCCAGCAGGAGAAGCTCAAGGCCGCGATGGAGCGGGTCAGGGAGGCGATCAAGAGCGATAACCTCGCGGAGATGAAGTCCGCGTCCGAGGACCTCACGCAAGCGTGGCACGCCGTTTCCCAGGAGATGTACTCCCAGGCGACCGGAAAGGGACACGCCGGCCCTCAGGGCGGGCAGGAGGGCGGCCCCCATGCCGGCCCCGGGGACGGGGCGCATGAGCAGACGCCCCGCGAGAAGGCCGATGACGTCATCGACGCCGACTACGAAGTCGTGGACGAGGACAAGAAGGACAACAAGTAGTAAAGATTAAGCAGTACGCGAGAAGAATCTCAACGGTTGAAACTCATATACTCAGTGCTCGGTACTTATCACTTAGTACTGAATAAGGGGGTGATGTGGAGGTTCCATAGAGGGCGCGGCACTTAGTAATTGAAATTTGCTCGGGATTAACTATACTATATGGCTTCTATTGGGAAAGGAGAGTACCTGTGAAGGTAAAGCCACTTGGAGATCGTATTCTGGTACAGCGGCTGGAAGAGGATGGGGTGAAGAAGGGCGGCATCATCATCCCCGACACCGCGAAGGAAAAGCCGATGCAGGCCAAGGTGATCGAGGTCGGACCCGGCAAGCGGAACGAGGATGGCAAGCTCATCCCCCTTGAGGTGAAGAAGGGCGATACCGTGCTCATCGGCAAGTACGCCGGCAACGAGGTCACGGTGAACGATAAAGAGTACCTCATTCTGAGGGAGGAGGACGTCCTGGCGGTGGTGAGTTAAGGGAAAAACAGTGTATGTGCGCCCAGTTGCCCTGGTGGGCCGGTTTCCCGGAGCGATCGGGCCGATTGGGTGCGCGGTAGTTTATACGAGAAAGGAGTTGTTCAATGGCAGCGAAACAATTGGTGTTCGGCTCTGAGGCACGGCAGGCGATCCTCAACGGCGTGGCCAAGCTGAGCAAGGCGGTGAAGGTCACCCTCGGCCCCGCGGGCCGGAATGTGGTCCTCGACAAGAAATTCGGCTCCCCGACCATCACCAAGGACGGCGTGACGGTCGCCAAGGAGATCGAGCTCGAGGATGCATACGAAAACATGGGCGCCCAGATGGTGAGAGAGGTCGCCTCAAAGACCTCCGACGATGCGGGCGACGGCACGACCACGGCGACCGTGCTCGCGGAGTCGATCTACCGCGAGGGATTGAAAAACGTGACCGCGGGGATCAACCCGATGGAGCTCAAGCGCGGCATCGACAGGGCGGTCGAGGTTGTGGTGAAAGATCTTGCCAAGATGAGCAAGTCGGTGAAGGACCGCAAGGAGATCTCCCAGGTGGCGACGATCTCAGCGAACAGCGATTCCACAATCGGCGAGATCATCGCCGACGCGATGGAGAAGGTCGGCAAGGACGGCACGATCACCGTCGAGGAAGCGAAGAGTATCGACACCACCCTCAAGGTGGTGGAGGGGATGCAGTTCGACAAGGGCTACCTCTCGCCCTATTTCATGACCGACGCTGAGACGATGGATGCCATCCTTGAAGATTGCTATATCCTGATCCACGAGAAGAAGATCTCCAACCTGAAGGATTTGCTGCCACTGCTCGAAAAGGCGGCGAAGACCGGCAGGCCGCTGCTCGTGATCTCCGAGGATGTCGAGGGCGAGGCGCTCGCCACGCTGGTGGTCAACAAGATCCGCGGGACCCTCTCCTGCTGCGCGGTGAAGGCGCCCGGTTTCGGCGACCGCCGGAAGTCGATGCTTGAGGATATCGCGATTCTGACCGGCGGGAAGTGCATCACCGAGGACCTCGGGATCAAGCTCGAAAATCTCCAGATCAGCGACCTCGGCCGCGCCAAGCGCGTAACCGTGGACAAGGAGAACACGACGATCATCGAGGGCGCCGGTAAGGCCTCCGATATCCAGGGCAGGGTCAGCCAGATCCGCGTCCAGATCGACGAGACGACCTCCGACTATGACCGCGAGAAGCTCCAGGAGCGCCTGGCAAAACTCGCGGGCGGCGTGGCGGTGATCAATGTTGGCGCCGCGACGGAGACGGAGATGAAGGAGCGCAAGGCACGCGTCGAGGACGCCCTGCACGCGACGCGCGCCGCGGTCGAAGAGGGGATCGTCCCCGGCGGCGGCGTGGCGCTGCTCCGCTGCGCGTCCGCGATCGAGAAGTTGAAGCTCAACGAGGAGCAGACCATCGGAGCCAACATTGTTAAGCGGGCGCTCGAGGAGCCGCTCCGGCAGCTTGCGAGCAACGCGGGGGCCGAGGGCTCCGTGGTCGTCCAAGAGGTCAAGAAGCACGACGGCGCATTCGGCTACAACGTGGCCGACAGCGAGTACGAGGACCTCTTCAAGGCCGGGATCATCGATCCCACCAAGGTCGCCCGCACCGCGCTGCAGAACGCGTCCAGCATCGCGGGCCTCATGCTCACCACCGAGGCGCTGGTGGCCGAGGTTCCCGAAAAGGAGAAGTCGGCGCCCCCAATGCCGGGCGGCGGCGGTATGGGCGGGATGTACTAAACCCGCTGCGGCAGCAGGTCTGAATCCTGGGGAGGGGAGCGCCCCCTTCCCAGGATTCGGCGTTTTATCAAAGGGTGGGGGAGAGTGCCGATGGCTCGCCCACGCCCCAACCAGTGGGGGTCAGAGCGTGGAAAATCTTGATCGAGAGCTTATCGAGGCCGTGCAGAAGGCGGGGGGCAGCAGTGTCCTCATCAACATCCTCGCCATCCGGATCCGCCAGATTCACCGCGGTGCCAAGCCATTGCTGGAATCGGTCGAGGGCATGGGCGTGATGGAGATTGCCATCAGGGAGTTTATCCAGGGGAAGATAGGCTACCGCCGGCGCGTTACCGATTGACTGGATAACGGTGTCGCGCACGCACGGCAGCACCTCACGTCGTGTCAAGGGAGGCAGCGAGAACCATGATCGATGTACAACACCTGAGCAAGCGCTACGCGAACACTCTGGCGGTGGATAATATCTCGTTCCACGTCAACAAGGGTGAGATCCTCGGCTTCCTCGGGCCGAATGGCGCGGGGAAGACCACCACGATGCGGATACTCACCTGCTTCATGCCACCGACCTCCGGGGCCGCTAGCGTGGCTGGGTTCGACATCTTTACACGCTCCCTCGATGTTCGCCGGCATATCGGCTATCTCCCGGAGAATGTCCCCCTCTATCCCGACATGCGTGTCAGCGAATTCCTCGATTACCGAGCCTGTCTCAAGGGCGTTCCCAGGAAGACCAGAAAGAAGCAGCTCGATGAGGTGATGGAAAAGACGCTCATCGGCGACGTGCGCCACCGTATCATCGGCCAGCTCTCAAAGGGGTACCGCCAGCGCGTCGGACTCGCCGAGGCGCTCATCCACGACCCGAAGATCCTGATCCTCGACGAGCCGACGATAGGGCTGGACCCAAACCAGGTCCGCCAGGTGCGGCAGCTCATCAAATCGCTGGGAGGGGAATACACCATCCTTCTTTCCACCCACATCCTCCCCGAGGTGGAGATGCTATGCGGGCGCGTCATCATTATCGACCGGGGCAGGATCGCGGCCATGGACACCCCGGAGAGGCTCACCCAGCGGGTCAGGGGCGAGACGCGGATTGCCCTCGAGGTGCGCGGCCCCTCCGGCGAGGTGCGGGGCGCCCTTG
>JAPLCY010000324.1 GCA_026391995.1 Candidatus Auribacterota bacterium | reverse complement strand
CGTGTCCACGATCCGCAGGTTGTTGGCCCTGAGAGAGCTGCCGGTCTCGGTAAGTTCGACGATTGCGTCGACGAGCTGAGGCACCTTGACCTCGGTCGCCCCCCACGAGAATTCCACATGCGCGTTCACCCCGTGCCGTTTCAGATATTTCCTGGTGATATTCACGACCTCGGTCGCGATGCGCTTCCCCTCGAGGTCCTTTGCGGCCTTGATCGGGGAATCGTTGGGGACGGCAAGCACCCAGCGCACCGGGCGAAACCCCTGCTTCCCGTAGGCGAGGTCGGCGATCTCCTCGACCTTCGAATCGTTCTCCGTGATCCAGTCGAGCCCCGTCAGGCCGGTGTCCAGGACACCCTCCTCCACGTACCGGGAAATCTCCTGCGCCCGTATGAGGACCCCCTCGAGCTCGTCGTCGTCAATGCGGGGAATATAGGAACGTCCGCTCACGCTGATGCTGAACCCGGCCTTTTTGAAAAGGTTGAACGTTGATTCCTGTAAACTGCCTTTGGGCAAACCGATTGAAAGCTTCACCGCATGTCTCCTTTCGCAATACAACTGAAACTACCGTATATTTTAGCAGACCCGCGGGGGGTGCGCAAATAATTCTCCGCCGCAAATCTATGTGCTATACTGACCGCATGGGCATCAAGACCCCCCCTGCATCTGTGCCGGTCCTGATCCTCGCAGCCGCCATGCTGTTGTGCGGGGCCTCCCCGGCTGATCGCACCCCGGTCGAAGGGCACACGGGACCTCACAGTCGCCCTGCCGCGCGCCCCACGGCGCTTCCCTCGCGGCAACAGGAGCTCTCAAAGAGATACGAAATCAGAAAGGCGACCCGCGAGAAGCGAGTGATCACGGGGATGGGAGAGCACGACGTGAAATCGGCATGGGGGTGGCCTGAATTCACCCACCCCGTGCAGGGCGTCGACACCTCAACCGACCGCTGGACCTACCGCCGCGGCGGCGAGGGTTTTGTCGACATCTATTTCCAGAACGGGGTTGTCACCCACATCATTCGCGGCGGGAGGGAAACCCCATGACGCCATCTGCACGCGTGCTGCTCGCGGCGCTCGCCTCCTGCCCACCCGCCCTCCTGTGCGCTGATACCATCACCTGCAAGAGCGGCAGGGTCTACGAGGCGGTGATTGTCAAGGAGTCCCCCGCGCAACTGACGATCAACCTGTATGGCGCCACGGTAGTCATCCCGGCGGGGGATATCGCCTCCATCCGGCGATCCTCGCCGGACGTCAATGAGCAGCTGCAAAAGGGATGGGAACAGGCGGAGGCCCATTTCAGGGAGGAAAGCAGGAAGGCCGAACAGGAGGCCGAGGCCGCGGAACCTCCCCCCGAGCCTGAACCGGCCGCCACGCCGTACGTGCCGCCCGACGATGGCCCCGGCGAGGAACCAGCGCCGGTTGTCTTCTCCGCCCAGCCCCCGGCGGCGCCGCGCGCCGCGCCGGTCCAGCCCGGCACTACCCAGCAGCGGCTCGACTGGAAACGCGATGTGCGACAGGCCGTATACACGAGGAGCGTCATCCCCGGCATGACGGCGAAACAGGTGGAAAAGGCATGGGGATGGCCCGACCTCATCCATCCGGTCCACGGCGTCGAGGATTACACCGATCGCTGGATCTACCAGCGCGAGGACGAGGGAAGAGCGATCGTGTATTTCAGGAACGGCCGCGTGGTAAACGTCCAGGAGCCGTGACCCCCTTTCTGCCCCCCCCCTTTCTTGCCTTAACCATGCCGCAAGTGCTAGACTATCCCCGCCATGCCTGCGAACTTCTACTGGTTTTATGAAAACTCCGTCGCGGGAATGGAATACCCGGGCAGCGTCTATCCCCTCGATGATGATCTTGCCGCAATAAAACAGAAAGGCATCGAGATCGTGATCTCGCTGACGGTCGAGCCGCTCCGGAAAGCCGCCGCCGAGCGCCACAACCTCGAGCTGTTCCACATCCCGATCGTGGACGGCGGCGCCCCCTCGATC
>JAPLCY010000151.1 GCA_026391995.1 Candidatus Auribacterota bacterium | reverse complement strand
ACCGACCGGATCGATCCGGTCAAGCTCGCGCGTGTTCTGCTCCACGGTGGGACAGAGATCGCCGTAAAGACGATTGTGCTCTTCGACGGCCGTCCTGTCCCAGAACCAGAGGTGCGAGAAGACCATGCTCTCCGCGCCGAGCCGTTCCGCGATGCGCACCACCTCTCCGAGCATGCCCGCGTTCCTGCTGTTGATCGTGCAGTTGATCCGCATCCTCGGCGTGCGCGACCGGAACCGCGCGCGGGCCTCCGCGAGGGCCGCCGCGCCTTCGCATGCCTTGGCGAACGTCCCCTTCACCCCGCGCGTGGCGTCATGGATCTCCTCCGGGCCATCGATCGAAAGGACCAGGCTGTCGAGTCCCGCCTCGACCAGGGATGCCGCGTGCGCCGCAAGTAATGTCCCGTTGGTGGTGAGGGTGCAGGTGAATCCCCTTTCCTTCGCGCGCGACACCATTGCGGCGATGGCGGGGTGCAGAAGCGGCTCGCCGCCGCCGAACGAGAGCACCGGCTTCATACATCCGAATGAATTGCAGAGCCGTTCGAGCAGCTCCATGCTGAATGATCCCTCCGCTCCCTCCCTTCGCGACCGGATCGAGTCGATCTCCTCCCCCCTGCCGAACAGGTCGCACATGTGGCACCTTAAGTTACACCGGTGCGTCACCTCGAGCGTCAGGTGGACGGGGCAAGCGCCCTCACCGTCCCCCCCCCCGGAGCCCCTGATCGCAGACACGCTCCATATCGTCGACCATCCATTGCAGCGTAAATCGTTCGAGGACCCATGGGAGGGCCTCCTTCATCAACCGCCCCTCGGCCTCGGTGTGTTCACCCAAAACCACCTTTTTCCACAGGCACGGGAGGTACGGGGCGTAAAATATCGTGTCTATGACGTAGGGCACCCCGACCATGGCGCAGCGCGGCGGGATCAGAACAACTCCCGGTGAGCGAGAACCCAGTGGTGGAGTGTGTCTATCCCCTCGTCGCGGGTAACGGCCGGTTCCCACCCCAGGTCGCGTTTCGCGGCGCGTATGTCGCTCACGTAGATCGGCTGGTCGCCGGGACGCCAGGCGGCGCGCGAGGGATCAACACGGTAGCCGTAGCGTTCCCGCAGTATTCCGATAAGTTCGAGGAGGGAGAGGGTGTTCCGGGGACCGCCCCCGATGTTATACACGCCCCCGCGTACGACGGCGATGCGCCTGATTGCGGCGCGGAAGGCGCGGATCAGATCGCCGACGTAGAGCACATCCCTGACCTGCTTCCCGTTGCCGTAAATGGTGAGGGGACGGCCCTTCACCGCCGAGATGAGGAAGTGCGCTACCCACCCCTGATCCTCGTTCCCCATCTGCCTGGGGCCATAGATGCAGGACATTCTGAAGACGACGGTCGGGAGGTTGTAGATGCGCGCGTAGTCGCGCACGTACTGATCGGCCGCCCCTTTCGAGCATCCGTACGGGGAATAAAAATCGAGCGGACGATCCTCGCCCACCCCCCGCGTGGCGCCGGCGAACCGGTACCGGGAGCGCAGTTCCCTCACGCGGAGGTCTTCCATCCCGCCATAGACCTTGTTGGTCGAGGTAAACAGTATCACGGGGGAATGCCCGCAGAGCCTGGCCGCCTCGAGGAGGTTGAAGGAGCCGAGCGCGTTTGCCTCGAAGTCGGAGCGCGGGTCGATCACCGAGGTGGTGACCGCCACTTGCGCCGCGAGGTGAACGATCGTGCGCGCGCGGGACACCACCCGGCGGAGGAGCCTGGCATCGCGGCAATCGCCGCGGATGAACTCGATGCGGCTGCCGCACTCCGCGCGGAGCCACTCGAGGTTCGCCCGCGTCCCCCGGCGCGAGAGATTGTCGAAGACGATGACCCGTTCGCCGCGGGCGGCGAGGTCGGCAGCGAGGTTGCTCCCGATAAAGCCCGCCCCGCCGGTGACAAGCACTGGTCCCTTCATGGTTTCTCCTTGCACGTGTAATCCGATGATGCCATTAGCATACCATCAGCGGAGATCTTCATAAAGCGCCAACGTCTCCGCCGCGCACCGCTCCCAGCTGTAGAGTGAGGCCTGCCCGATCCCCCGGGCGGCGAGCCGCGCCCGTTCCGCCTCCGACGCGCACAGTCCCTGTATCGCGTCCGCCAGCGCGTCGGCATCATGGGGGTCGCAATAGAGGGCAGCGTCGCCAAGCACCTCCGGCAACGACCCGGCGTTCGAGGCGATGACCGCGCGCCCGCAGGCCATCGCCTCGACGGGGGGCAGGCCGAATCCCTCGTAAAATGTTGGGAAGACGAACATATCTGCGCAATTATAGAGCAACGGCAGCTCCTCCTGCGGCACGTAGTCAAGGAGCACGAAACGGCCCCCCAGGCCGAGCCGCTCCGCTTCGGAGGAGACATCGTTGGACCCGTAACTTTTCGCCGCGATCACGAGGCTATGGGGCACGTTGCCGTTTCCAACGACGCGGGCAAAGGCCTTGAGCAATCCGGGTATGTTTTTTCTCGGATTGATCGAGAGCACCGAGAGCACGAATCGCCGGGGCAGGTTGTAGCGCCCCCTGAACTTCTCCAGGCGAGCCGCGTCATCTATCGGCCTGAACACGGCATCAATGCCGTAGTAGATGACGCGCACCCGTGCAGGGTCTACCGCGAAGAAGGAGAGGATGTCGTCGCGCGTCGTCTCCGATATTGCGATCACGCGGTCCGCGCGCTCTATCGCGCTTCGCGCCCGCGCCGCGAACGCGGGAGCGCAGTGCGGCGCCCAGTGTGGATACTTGACATGAGTGAGATCATGAACGGTGACCACCGTCCGCGCCCTCCGGGTGCGCGGGATGAGGTAACTGGGGCCGTGGAACAGGTCAATCCGCCGGCAGCACGCCTGGAACGGCAGATACCAGTCGTACCAGCAACGGTAGAAGCGGTCCTCCCTGATATCGGCGGGCACGTGAGAACGGATCTCACGCATCCGGCCGCCGCCGAGCTCCTGCCCGCCGGCGCCGCGGGGGAAAAAAAGGGTGAGCCGGTGGCCGTCCGCGATTGCGCCGATGGCCCTGATCAGGTTCCGAGTGTAGCACCCTATGCCGGTCAGCTGCCGCGCGCCGAGTATCCTGGCGTCAAACCCTATCCGCATCTGCCACCCCTGCGCCATGCGCACACCTGCTCGCAAAATGCCCGCACCTCCCGCGCGCTCCGTTCCCAGCTGAATTCCCGCACCACCCGTTCCCTCCCCGCCTCGCCCATTCTGCGGGCGAGCGCGGGATCGCCCAGGAGAAGCCCCACCGTTGATGCGACCTCCGACTCATCCTCAGGCGCCACCAGGAACCCGGTCTGCCCGTGGACGACCGAATCGGCGGTGCCGCCGGATTTCCCACCGATGACTGGTGCGCCGCAGGCGCTTGCCTCGAGGAACACGATGCCGAGCCCCTCCCAGCTCACCCCGCCGACCTCCCGGTTGAGCATGATGAAGAGGTCACACGCCCCGTAGTAGCGCGGAAGTTCCTCCTGCGGAACCGGGCCGAGGAATACGACCCGCTCCGCGACATTGAGCTCACTGGCGAGCCGTTCGAGCTGACCGCGGTACGGCCCCTCGCCGGCGATGAGATAGACCAGGTCAGGGTGCTCGCGGACAAGACGCGGGAGCGCCCTGATCACCGTATCCTGTCCCTTCTGGGGCAGAATGCGGGAGATGGTGAGCAGGACCTTCTTCCCCTTGATATTAAGGCGTTCCCTCGCCTGCTCACGCGAGTCCGGCGGTGCGAAAAATCCCGCGTCGACACCGGGACGGATGAGCGCGACCCTTTTATCCCGGACGCCGCACCGCAGCGCTTCATCTCGCGCAAACCGGCAGGCCGCGATAATTCCGCCGGCGCCGGTAATGATACGCCGGCGGAGCGGGTGCCTCACCCTCGAGCGGGGCCCCAGGGCATTGTCGTGCAGCCACACGATACAGGGCACCCCAATGGAACGGGCCAGGATCGACCCCGAGAGTCCGCTCGCCAGCGCCTCACCGCACTGTATGACGTCCGGCCGCCAACGGCGGGCGACCGACAGGCCCCGGGCAAGCAGGGGGATGACGCAGGCACACTCCGCGAGTCCGATGCGTTCGCAGAACCGCCCGCCGGGGATGCGCACCCTGGCAATCTGATACCCCGCGCCGCGGTCGAAGGTGTCGTCACCGGGCATGGTCCTGGTTACCACGCGCGCCGTGTCCCCGCCAAGGCGCGCGCAGATCTCGTGGTACACCACGCGCGACCCACCCCGCCGCGGCAGGTAGCTGTCGGTGAGGAGCAGTATTCTCACCCCGTCCCTCCCCTCTTGCGGTAATCCCGGTCCGCGAGCCGGCCCAGCCAGCGCGGCGGGGAAAACTCGTCCGGCGGCGCGCCGAAGCGATTGACCAGCGCCGCCCACATCCCCGCAAGAGTGGCTTCCGCGGAGCGCGGCTTCCCGTCCTGCCGCAACCCCTGGTAAAGCCAGTAGCACTCCCGCACATAGGCGGCGTAGAGGATCGGCCACTTGACGAGCGCTATGTGTTTCCGGGAGAGGAGCAGCCAGTTGCGCGTCCACAGGTATGACATGAACGGGGAGGATTCCCCCCCCGTGGTCCTCGAGACCTTGTGCCAGACGTTTGCGGCGGGGATGAAGTAGCACTCCCATTTC
>JAPLCY010000320.1 GCA_026391995.1 Candidatus Auribacterota bacterium | reverse complement strand
GTAGCCTTCTTTTGCGACGAGTCCCGCGATCTCTTTCTTGAACACCCGCGTGTCGCTTGACTCGTCCCACGTGAAGCGGTCCTCCGAGACCGGCGAGGCGGTGCCGGCCTTCTCGATGGTGAGGGCTATCTCCTTGCCCGTGAAGGTGCGGTCAAGGTCGACCACCAGGTAGAGTGTGCGGTCGGCCGGGGTGAAGGCGGTGCGTATGTCGAGGGGATGGTCGAGGTAGTCGGCGCAGATCACCAGACTCCCGCGCGGAACCCGGACGCGTTCCTGGTGGGGGACGAGGCCCAGCAACAGCTTCCTGGCGGATGCATCCGCCGCATGGTCGAGCACCGCATCTTCATCGAGCGGCGGGGGAGAGCCATAGGAAAACGAGGTCCCCATCCGCGTGTCGGACCAGAGCTGGTCCCCGCGCGTGCCGTCGAGGAGCTCCACGGATGTTTCAACCGCGGCGTCTATTTTGAACCAGTCCTCGGGTATCTCGTCATAGTAGTAGGCCGCGTGGTCTCCCTCGTCGAAACCGGATGGCGTCCCATAGAAGCGAACCTCGTGGAAGCGGTCGCTCCGGTAGCGCAGGACCGTGCCGGTGAGCACGGCGTCGGCGCCCGCGGCTGCGGCGAACTTCGCTGCGGAATCGGCGGTGACCGGCCCTTCTTTAAGCAGCTCCTTCGCGGCCTGCGGCAGGTCCTCGGGGGCGAGCACGCGATAGGGAGCCCGCTGGACGAGGAGCGCGGCGATCTTATCCGCCATGACCTGGCCCGCGTCGGGTATCTTTGACTCGTTGCGGAACGGCACCACGGCGACGGTCTTCAGCTTGTCGCAGTCGAAGCGCGGCCTGACCGTTACCCAGACATTCGGCGCCATACAACCGGAGGCGAGGAGCGCGGCGGCCAGCGCTGCGAGATATATTTGTTTCATCGCGGTACCCCTTTTCTGATTGTCTGAATTATACATCGCGAGGAGGGATGTTCAACAGATTTCGAGGAATGGTACACACTTCATAGTTGCCTGTAGACCGATTATTCGCTATACTAATAATGTATTGCTTTACCAAAATCCGTCTGCACGGTTGACATAGAGGACTCAGCATCGAAAGGAGGACTGCATCTGCATGAAAAAGCTTATATTCTGCCTCATGTCGTGTGCTTCAATCCTCGTGTTTTGCCTGACGGCGCAAGCTGCCGATCAGACGAAGTGGTCCCAGACGGTGGATACAACGTACCCCATGGGGTGGATTTCGGAAGTAACTCCCCATTTGTATCCGAGCCCGGGGACTTGGGACAATCGGTCCGCCGCCGACAGCGTCTCCCCCTCGTCCACCAGCTCGGCCGTCACAGTAATTTCGCAGCCCGTGGATCAGATGAATCCCTGGAGCGAGCTCGCAACCAAGGATTCATCGTCCGACTACACCGCCGCCGACAGCGTCTTCTCCCCCTCGTCCACCGAATCGGTCGTCACAACTATCACAACTATCGGATGGTGGGGTGAGTACCATGGATATGATGAGACCAATCCCGGGGCAGTCACTGCCCCCCAGATACGGCCGGACCACTTCGTCCTGGGCTGGTACACTGACGTGCCTGCCACCCCGGGTGATGCCTCTTCGTTCAGCAAGCCCGGAGAAAAAATATCCGAGGTGTCGGTGCCTATTGCGTCAGCAGGGGAAACGTTTGTAAACACAGTTGCTCTTCAATTATCCGCCGCGACGCCACCCGAGCCCCCACCGCGGCAGGTCCATATTTTCAAGTACGGAACCAATCTCGACACGGTATGGGAACAGGAGACAGGGAAGACCTACTGGCTCAAGATCCAGGCTGTTTTTACCGAGAATCCGACCAATCAGTGGGCATGGCTGACCACCCCACCCGTAGACGCAGATCTGAATCATGTGGCGGTTTGCTCAAATAATGGCGGGACGACCTGGACAAAGTCGGATCCCTATTTCGACGGCCATCCGGATTTCGGCAAGCCCTTGAACCTGGCATTCGAACTGATCGCCTGGCAGACGACGTCCCCCCTGTTCGACCTGAAGCTCGAGAACGCGGTGCTGCCAACGAGCGGTACGATCGTCCTCTCCGCCAACATAGTGGTCGAGGGCACCGACTACAAGGGCGTCCCCTGCCTGCCTTATGTCGCGATCATGGCCGGAGGCAAGCTGTATTTCATCCTGAACGGGAACAGGATCACGACCAAGATGACCCCGTATCTGACGGCCGGCAAGGGCAAGGGAAAGAAAAGGTATTTCAAACTGTACGACAATATCCAGGACCTGCCTATTGCCAGTATCCCTTACACGGGATTGGAAAAGGGACGGTACCAGGTCCTGGGGGCCCTGCTCGATGGCAAGGGATCTCTTATGGGGGATCTCAACGAGCATACCCTGACCATAAAATAGTCGCAATATTCGCGGCTCGATCAGGGTATGTTGAGAACGTAAAACCGGAAGGAGAACCGCATGAAAAAGCTTCTAATCTGCTTCATATCGTGCGCTTCAATTCTCGCGCTTTGCCTGGCGGCGCAAGCTGCCGATCAAGTGAAGTGGTCTCAGCCAGTGGACAAAACATATCCAGTGGGGCAGCTCTCGCAGGCGGCGCCGAGACCGTCTCCGTTACAGGCTCAAGACGACCGGGCTGCCGACGACTGGATGTGCCAGGACGGATCGCCGATCACGAGGATTGTGTGGTGGGGCGATTACCATCCAGGCAATATGGACTCTCCGAATCCGTCCCCCATCCCGACTCCTCAGCCGACCGGTTTCTGGCTTAGGCAGTACAAGAACAATGCTGCGAACACCACGCCGGGCGACCTCATTACGGAGGTTCAGATTCCTCTGGAGAAGTGCAATCAGACCTACGTCACGTCGGTGAACGAAGGTGATGGTATTTATCCTCGCTGGATCCATATCTATAGCTACGAGGCAGTGCTTGACATGCCTTGGACGCAGACCAAGG
>JAPLCY010000021.1 GCA_026391995.1 Candidatus Auribacterota bacterium | reverse complement strand
TCGCCGACGATCCGGGCATCCACAAGGAGAAACCGCTTTGCTCCTTCGTTGTGCATTTCCTCCTCCATCAGGGGAAGGAGAGGGATTCCTTGCCGCTCCTTGAACGCGCGTTCAACCTGAATATCGAGCGGCTCCTCAATGGAGGCGTAAAGTTTCTCGCCGGGAGTCTTGTTCTCGATAAAAAGCAGGAGCGGCGCCATGTTCCCGGCGGTGCGCATGGCGGCCTGGAGCGCAGGGCCCAGGCTCTGGAGGATCTGGAAGGGCAGCTTCATGACGTAGATGGGGAGGCGGAAAAGCTCGATGAAGGCGATATTCATGATGCGCGCGGTCGTGGAAAGCTCCGCGCAACCGCTACAGAAAAGGGAGAGGACCAGGATGATGGGGATGAGTCTGAGTACGGACGCGGCGCCCGTCCTACATCTCATTATCATCGTCCCGCACGCTGCCGCCCCCCCCGGCGGTCGTCGTCCCGGCCCCGTGAACTGTAAAATCGCAGACTGACGCCAGCCAGTAGGCGTTGCCCAGGACCTCAACCCTGCCGACGGTGAAGCGCAGGCTCACGGTGTACACGGTGCCCGCGTCCATGGAGTCCAGGAACCGCCGGGCGACATCGGGGGGGGCGACAAAGGTGACGCGCCCCTTATTCAGGAATGGCGGCGTGTACTCCCCGCGGCGCTCGGCGCCCCTGCTCCGCTCATCATCCTCGGCCGCGACACTCAGGCAGTAATACCCCTGGTCTTTGTGGATCGTGCCGTCGAGCGTTACTCCCTCAAGATCAAGCGAGCCCCCGGCATAGAGCTCCGGATAGCCGTTGACATCCTGGAGACTGACCTGCTCTGCGCCACACACAGCAGGGGTTGCCGCGGCCGGCCCGAGCAGGAGGGCCCACACGAATACGCGCCGCAGAAACCCGCCTAGCATACGACCTCCTCTCCCTGGAGCCGGGCAATCTTGAGCTTGGCCGTCATCGTCCCGTGGACGATACCGATGGCGAAACCGATCACGGCCCCGAGCGCGGCGTACCCCTTGGCGATTTCGTTGCGGATCGGAGTGAACGGCTCGGCAAGCGGGGCGAAGGCGCCGCCGATGCCGGTGTACTCGGCGATCGCGGCAAAAAATATTGTGAAAAAGGCGGTGAAAAATATGACGCTTCCGATCACGTTATTGACGTAGACCCACTGGCACCGGCGCTGCGAGAGCGGTTTCACGGTGATATTCCTCGCGCAATACCGGCATACTATGGCCTCCGCCTTGACATCCTCAGCGCAATACGGGCACCGCTTCATGTTCATGCCATCCCCCTCCTTATGTTGACTTCCCGCGGCTTGGAGAGCCGCCACACGCATACTACTATATACCACTCGCCATGGAGCCGCAATATGCAATTCTTTGACTGGGGCCTTCGGGTGCTCACTCCCCGCCGTCGACGGCCTCCAGCTCATCCTCCGTGTTCCCCTCATAGTAATCGCCATATATGTAGTAGGGGCCTTTTCGCACACATCCCGCCATGAGCAGAATCACGCAGAACAGCGTGGCCAGAAAAACGATTTTCATGCGCACACTCCTTTCGCTTTACCGCCTTCGACGTTAACTCGCATTATATCACGCTCTCCGCGAGACCGTTGTCGAATATTTCACGTGTGGTGCGGCAGTATCATTGCAATGCCCTTCCGATGTCCGGGGGTCCAAATTCTGCTACAATAGTGCCGTAATGCCCGCACTACACTCGACGGTTGCGCTGGTCGTATGCCGTTCGTACGAACCGGCCCTTGTCCGCCAGGCCGTCGGGCGAGCCATCGGGCTCCTCGGCGGCATCGATCAGATCGTACGCCCCGGGCAGAGGCTCCTCATCAAGCCGAACATGCTCTCGGCCCACCCGCCCGAAAAGGCCGTGACCACCCACCCCGCTCTCGTCGAGGCGGTAATAGAGATCTCTCGCGCGGCGGGCGTGACAGTAGCCGTCGGCGACAGCCCCGCCCTCTACTCCCTCGCCCGCGTCGCCGCCGCGTCCGGCATTGCGGAGGCCGTTGCCCGCGCCGGGGGTCGCCTCGCCCCGTTTGACGAGGAAGAACCGATGGACACCGCGCCCGGATGCCTGATGAAAAAAATCGTCGTGGCGCGCGAGGTCGCCACAGCGGATGCGATCATCTCGATTCCGAAATTCAAGACACACTGCCTCACCCATATCACCGGGGCGATCAAGAATATGCTCGGCTGCGTCCCGGGACTCAAGAAGGCCGAGATGCACTACCGATTTCCCGACAACGAGCGATTTTCCCGTATGCTCGTCGATATATGTCGCTCTCTCCCTGTGACACTCCACCTCATGGATGCCGTCACGGGCATGGACGGGGATGGCCCGAGCGCGGGAACCCCCTTCCCTATCGGCCTTATCATTGCGGGCCTCGACCCCGTGGCGGTGGACAGTACCGCCTGCCGCGTCGTGGGGATAGACCCCCTTACTGTACCCATGATCCGCATCGGACAGGAGTGCTGCCTCGGGCACGCCGATGGAGAATTGATTCGGATCGTCGACGAACCGCTTAATCGCGCACGTGTCCACGGATTTAAGCTCATCAAGCCGCGTATGGAAGTAGGGAGGCTGATCCCCCTCCCGGAGTTCATCTCGCGACGATTAAAAAACTGGATTGTCAAAAGGCCTCGCGTTCTCCCCTCTCTCTGCACCCGCTGCGGCGCGTGTGTGGAGATATGCCCCGCCCGCCCCAAGGCGCTTACACTTGAGAAGGGGCGGGTCAGAATACAGGATCATCGATGCATACTTTGCTACTGCTGCAGCGAAATCTGCCCCTCGCGCGCGACCAGGCTCAAACGTGGCTTTGCGGCAGGATTACTGGCTAAAGTGCTGGGAATATAACTATCACCTTCATATCTCAAAGTTATCCGCACCCGTGCCCGAGACTTAAGGGGCTGTACGAAGCCGTCCTCTTCCCCGGTGTCTACCGTCGCTGCGGGCACCTGCTTAAATCAATGGGACCATTTATTGTCGGCGGGCGAACATGGGACGAGGGGGGTGTTATTGTGCTTACCGTGAACCGCCTTGAGCTGCTACAATTGTCGCGCCATGAAGCTCCTCTGTATATCCAGGAAACACCCTCCCTCCGTGGGCGGCATGCAGCAGATGAACTACGAGCTGATCCGCCGCCTCGCGCGCGGCACCGACGCGACGGTGATCAGCTGGGGACATAGCCAGCTCTTCCTCCCCCTCTTTCTTCCCTGCGCGCTTCTGCGCTCACTCTGCCGTTTTCCCGCACGCCGCAGGCCCGACGCGATTTACCTCGGCGATGCCCTCCTGGCGCCACTGGGCCTGCTTCTCAGAACTGTTTTGCGCAGGCCGGTCGCGGTCACGGCGCACGGCCTGGACGTGACCTTCCGCCTCCCCGGCTACCGGGCAATCATTGGCTTCTGCCTGCGGCGCCTCGACCTGGTGATCGGCGTAAGCGGCTACACGACGGGGCTCTGCCGCGCAATCGGTGTTCCGGAGGCGCGCGGTACGACCATCAACAACGGCGTCGACGTTACGGAACGCACCCCCTCCCCCGCCGACCTCGCCCATGCGCGGCGCTGGCTGTCGGCGCAAGGGGTGGCCGGTGACCGCAGGATCATCGTCACGGTGGGACGGCTTATCAAGCGGAAGGGTGTCGCATCGTTTATCGGCAACGTGCTGCCGGCGCTTGTCGCCCTGGATCAGAAGATTCTCTATCTCGTCATCGGCGAGGGAAAGGAACGGCCGGCGATCGAGGAGGCCGTCACACGGTACGGGCTCGACCGAAATGTCCTGATAGCGGGTTCGCTGCCGCGCGATCTGCTCAAAGGGATCCTTGGCATCTCAAGGGTGTGTGTCATGCCGAACATACCCGTGCCCGGCGACGCGGAAGGGTTTGGGATCGCCGCCCTCGAGGCAAACTGCGCCGGCCTGCCGGTTGTCGCGTCCGATATCGAGGGATTGCGGGATGCGGTGCGGGAGGGCCGGAACGGCTTTCGTGTCCCCTGGGACGACCGCCGGAAATTCGGAGAGACGATCGCCGCATTATTGAACGACGAGGCGAAGCGGAATGAGGCGGGAGCGGGCGCGAAACGATTTGTCGCCGCGGAGTGCGGCTGGGATGCGTGCGCCCGCCGCTATCTCGAGTCCCTCGACACGCTCGCCGCGCGCGGGTGAAAGCCTCTCAATGATCGGCGAGTGATTGGCGCCACTCCTTCTCAAACCCCGCCCCGTCGAGAGAGATTGCCTTCCGGAGCGCCGCGTCCTGATCGTCACCCGCGTCGAGATTATCCAGGATACGCCGCAGCGTGTAGACACCGAATCGATTCGCGATGAACTTCACTATCGAAAATGACTCGGCGTACGCCAGCCCGAGTTTCGGCGAGTGGACATTTTTCAAAGACGCGGAAAGCTCGGACAGGGGGATGAGCATCCCCGCCTCGAGCGCGCCGGCTACCCGATCGCCCCTTCCCTTGTCCCATGTTTCGGACACGTACTCCGCGATCCCCTCGTTCAGCCAGAGCGGGCAGCGGTTGTGCGTCAGAAAATGGATCACGGCGTGCGCGTACTCGTGCGCGAGCACCTTCTTGAGCGCGTCGCAGTCGCGCTCCGCGTCGAGCCCTCCCACCGGGAGGCGGATCTTGCCGTCGTATACCCCTCCGACGTTCTTCGGTTTGTCGAGCAGTTCCTGGAACTGCCGGCCGGTGTACACCACCACGGCAATCTTCTCCCGCGGATAGAAGTTCAGATCCGATCCGACCTTGCCCCATGCGTCCTCGAGCGCGTCAACCACCGCCTTGCCGATCCGGTAGTCGCGCTGGG
>JAPLCY010000208.1 GCA_026391995.1 Candidatus Auribacterota bacterium | reverse complement strand
GACCTGTACGAACGGTCAAAAGATGAATTTTACTTGAAGTATGCCCGGTTCTGCGCCGGCTATATCTTAAGCTGGATGTGGTGGGTGCCGCGTCGGTCAATATGGCGACGCGCAGTGCCCTAGTCGAACATGACCCCGCCGCGGCACGCAGATCGTCGCTTGAGGACGCGGTCCGGCGGAGCGGTTACCGTGTCGCCCCCGTGACCGCGGGACAGGCCGATGATCGGTCGCGGGAGGTGCGGGAGGCCCGGAGACGGTTCCTCTTTGCCGCCGCGTTCGCCGTCCCGCTTGTACTCATCTCAATGGGACCGATGATAGGGCTCCGCCTCCCCGCCTCCGCCCTCCGCCACAGTGCCCTCCTGCAATTCATTCTGACCGTTCCCATCCTGGCGGCCGGACACCGCTTTTACACGAGAGGCATCCTGAGCGTCCTCAGAACGGGGCGGGCCGGCATGGATACCCTCGTGGCCCTTGGCACCGGCGCTGCGTTCCTCCACAGCCTGGCGCTTTCGCTGCAGGAAGCAGCCGGCGGCACGTCGCACGGTGGCGCGCACCTCTACTACGAGGTCGCCGGCACACTCATCGCCGTCATCCTCCTGGGGAGATGGCTCGAGGCGGCCGCGCTGGGGCGGACCTCCTCGGCCATACGAAGGCTTATCGGCATGCAAGCGAAATCGGCCGTGGTGATGCGGGGCGGCGTTGAGACGGTGATCCCCGTTGAGGAGGTGAGGATAGGGGACAGCATCCTCGTCAGGCCGGGCGAGAGGATACCGGCGGACGGCCGCGTCCTCGAGGGGGAGTCGGGCGTGGACGAATCCATGGTCACCGGCGAATGGATGCCGGTCGAGAAAGGGCCGGGGATGGAGGTGATCGGCGGATCGATCAACGGCACGGGCTCGCTTATCGTTGCGGCGACCGGGGCCGGGGAGGACGCTTTGATTTCCGGGATGAGCCCCGGCTTTGCCCTCACCGTCGGCATCGCGGTGCTGATCGTTGCGTGCCCCTGCGCCCTCGGCCTCGCCACGCCGGCCGCGGTCATGGTCGGCATCGGGATGGCTGCCGAACGCGGCATCTTGATAAGAAACGCCGGCAGTCTCGAGCGGGCGCAGCGCGTGGACACGGTGGTGTTCGACAAGACCGGGACGCTCACCCGGGGGGCGCCGGTCGTGACGGATGTGGCGGGGCTGGGCGGCAGGAGCGAGGGTGAGACGCTGCGCGTGGCTGCAATCGCCGAGAAGAGATCCGAGCACCCGATCGCGAAGGCCGTCCTGGCGGAGGCGGCTAGGCGCGGGATCGGCATTCCAGACCCCGTCTCATTCCGGGCTGTCAGCGGAGGGGGCGTGCTCACGACACACGGCGGGGCGGAGATTTTTGTCGGCAATCTGCGTCTGGCCCGCGAGAGGGGGATAGACATTGGCGAGGCCGGCAATGCGTGTGCGCGGCTCGAAGCTGAGGGAAAGACCGTGATGATCGTCGCGGAGGGGCGGACGGCAGCCGGCGTCATCGCGGTGACCGACACGCTGAAACGCAATTCCTCCGCGGCGGTCGCGGAGCTGCGAGCGAGGGGAATACGCGTGGTGATGATCACGGGGGATGGCGCTCAGTCCGCCGCCGGCATTGCGCGTTCGCTCGGGATAGGCGAGGTGTTCGCGGAACTCCTCCCCGCGGGGAAGGTGCAGAAGATCAGGGGCCTCCAGGGGGAGGGCTCCGTCGTTGCGATGGTCGGCGACGGGATCAACGATGCGCCGGCCCTCGCCTCGGCCGACGTGGGGCTTGCCATCGGCTCCGGCACGGAGGTGGCCGCGGAGGCGGGGGACATCGTCCTGGTCAGGGACGATCCGCGCGACGTGGTCGCCGCGATCGAACTGAGCGGGCTCGTGATGCGCACAATCAAGCAGAACCTGTTTTTTGCGGCGGTTTATAATATCCTGGGAATCCCCATCGCCGCAGGAGTTCTCTACCCGTTGACCGGTATAGTGCTGAATCCCATGATCGCGGGCGCGGCGATGGCGTTGAGTTCGGTCTCCGTGGTGACCAACGCCCTCCTCATGCGGCGATACGCCCAAGCCCGGCGTGTGGTATCATGAGGGGAGTGACGAATAGAGCCGCCGCGCCGCTGCTCAGAGAGCATTCCCGCATAAAACGGCCGCGCCCCTTTACCAGGGGGCAACTCGAGGCGATCTACCGGCGCTATAACCGGCGCGCGTGCGTGGGACTTGATCCGGTCGGCTTCCTCTACCGGTATCAGGCGTTGCGCGATCGCGAGATCGTGGCGTTAATCGCCTCGTCGCTCGCCTATGGGCGCGTGGCGCAGATCGCCCGCAGTGTCTCATGGGTCCTGGAGCGGTTGCCCGCGCCGTACGCCGATTGCGTAGCGGCCTCCCCCCGTACCCTTGTACTCAGGATGCGAGGCTTCACGCACCGTTTTACGACCGGTTTCGAGGTTGCCGCGCTTCTCGCCGGCATCAGCCGCGTCCTCGCGCGGCACGGATCGCTCGAGCGCTGCCTTGCCAGCCATATGAAGGATAACGATGAGACAATCATGCCGGCGATCACCGGGCTCGTCCACGAGCTTGGAAACGGCCAGGAGTCCAGCCTTCTCCCCTCCCCCTGCCGGGGGAGCGCCTGCAAGCGGCTGAACCTGTTCCTCCGGTGGATGGTGCGCCGCGATGCCGTCGATCCGGGGGGATGGAGGGCCGTGCCGCCGTCGAAACTGGTCGTTCCCCTCGACACGCACATGTACCGAATCTGCGCCGCGCTCCGTCTCACCCGGCGGCGGCAGGCGGACCTGCGCGCGGCCATCGAGGTGACCGGGGCGTTCAGGAAGATTGCGCCGGACGATCCGGTCAGGTATGATTTTGCCCTGACCAGGATGGGGATGGCGGGTATCATCCCCTCCGGTTGAAGGGGGCCACGATAAAAAAACCAATTTTCAAGAGCCTGCAGACGATCATCGCGGATCTGAGGCACGTGACGATAGATGAGACGCAGGTCCGCAACTTCTGCGCGCAGCGCCCGCCAGGCCGGATCACGCTCCCCGACTGGAAACTCGAGTTCATCTATCCGTGGGATAACGAGCGGGCCGCGGAATTTTTCCTTCTCTTCAACTGCATCAACTTCGCTTTCTGGGCGAAGGGCGGCGGGGTCAAGTGGAACATTCATTACAAGGGAAGGCGGCTGGACGGGGCCTACGGCCTGCTGGGGGCGCTGACTCGTGCGATCGAGGAGGGGGTGCCGCTCCTCGAGGGGAAGTTCCTGAAATATCTCGACGAGGCGGCGCTGCGACAGATCCTTCGCGGGGAGGGATCGCTCGTCCTCTTTCCAGAGCGCGTGCGGATACTCAACGAGATCGGTGTGGGCCTTGTCGGCGGCCACGGCGGCAGCTTCGGCGCACTCATCCGCGCGGCGGGCGGGAGTGCCGGCGCGCTCGCGGGGCTGCTGGTGACGACATTTCCCTCGTTCAACGACATCTGCCGCGTGGACGGGCGCGAGGTGCTCTTCTACAAACGGGCGCAGCTCGCCCCCTCAATGATCTACCAGCGTTTCGGCGGCAGGGGTCCGGGGGCGTTCCCGGACATTGACGAACTCACCGTCTTCGCCGACTACAAACTCCCCCAGGCGCTCAGGCGTCTTGGAGTCATCCGGTATGATGAGGAGCTCGCCGCGCGGGTGGACAGCCGTACCCTCATCCCCCCGTGCAGCAGGGAGGAGATAGAGATTCGCGCCTGCACGATATGGGCGTGCGAGCTGATCCAGCGCGAGTACGCGAAACGGGGGGGGAAGATGAACGCCGTCACCCTGGACGCATTCCTCTGGCTGCTCGCGCACGAGCCCTCGCCGAACGACCGCCCGTACCACCTCACCGAGACGATTTACTACTGAGGGGGGCGGCGGAGGAGCTTATCGACGAGGAGCCGCTCGCCTGCCCTGTTCCCCTCCAGGGCGTGGCCGATGAACTGGAGGGCGTAGCCGAGGATGAAGTATGCGCATCGGTACCTCCAGGGCGGCTATGATATCACAGGCGTGACCGGGGCGGGAAGGCGGGATGAGCTCAACACAGCGTTTCACGAAGAGAAGGGCCGGCGCTCCATCCCCCGGCGAGGCGGCGCGGGACATCCTCGCCTCCGCGCGGGCGGGCCGGATTTTCCCGGTCTATCTCCTCCACGGAGAAGAATCGTACATGGTGGAGGACACGGCGAAGAAGCTCATTGACATACTGCTCCCCGGCGAGGGGCGCGACTTCTCTCTCGACACCCTCTCCGGCCCGGCGGTTGCCCCGGGCGAGATCGGCTCCGCCCTGGGGACCCTGCCGCTCTTCGGGGGCGGAAGGGTCGTGTGGCTGCGCGGCTGCGCCCTGTTCAAATCGGCGGAGCGGGCGGACGCCGCGCTCAAGAATCTCCCCGCCAATGATCAGGGAACGGTCGCCGTGATCACCGAGGAGGATGTCGACCGGCGCCTGGCCCTTTACCGTGCGATCGAGGGGCGCGGTGCGGCGGCTTATTTCCCGCGCTTTTCGGAGACGCACGAAGGCGATCTGAAGGCCCTGGGCAGCCTTATCGCTTCCCGGGTGAAGGAGGAGGGTGTGAGGATTTCGCCGGTCGATGTATTCTACCTTGTCCAGCTCGTGGGGACGGATCTCCGGGCGCTTTTCAGCGAGTTAGAAAAGCTTTCCCTTCACCGCGGCAGGGGGGGGACGATCAGCCGGGAGGATATCGATCTCCTCGTGGCCCCGCGGGGGGAGGCGGAGGCGTATCAACTCGCGGACACGATTGCCGGCGGCGATTTAGGGAAGTCGTTCGATGTGCTGCGCCGCGTCCTGACGCAGGGGGCGAGTCCGGTATACATCCTCGATACGCTCGTCCGGCGCGTCCGCTTTCTCCTCCAGGCAGCCGAGCTTACCCGCGCGGGAACGCTCCGGTGGACGCCGAGCTTCAACGCATTCAAACCGCTGCTGGAGCGCGTGCCGGCCCCGCTCCGGGGCATGCTGGGGAAGGACAAGCGTCACAATATATTCGCTCAGAACCCGTATGCCGTGTATAAGATCGCCGAGGTTGCGCGGGGGCTTGCCCCCGGGCGGCTCCGGGCCGCGCTGGCGCGACTGGTGCGGGCCGACAGCGACGTGAAGGGGCGCGGCGTGGCCGCGCTTGAGGATCTCCTGGTCGCGCTCGGGGATCTCAGGGCCTGATCGAGGCAACCAGCTCGTCCACCGCCTCACGTGTTTCCGTCATGCTGCTCAGCAGCCCCTCAACCGTTTTGCACGCGTGGAGCGCGGTGGTGTGGTCCCGGCCGGAGAACGCGGCGCCTATGTCCGCGAAGGGGGAACCGGTGAGTTTCCGGCAGAGGTACATGGCTATCTGCCGTGGCAGGGCGACGCCGCCGGCGCGCGTGGCCCCGAGCAGCAGCGACGGCTTCAGCCGGTAATGGGCGGAGACCGCCTGCTGAATCTTTCGGATAGTGATTCCCTCCCCGTCATCTTCGAAGAGAGTGTCGCGCAATACCTCCTCGACCCTGTCCCACGACGCGGGGTGCCCGGTCATGGCCGCGTGGGCGGCGATCCTGTTGAGCGCCCCCTCCATCCTCCGCACATTGGTCCTGATTCGGCTCGCGAGCAGAAGGATAGAGTCCGGCCTGAGAGCGAGGCCGAGACGCGCGGCTTTATGGCGGATAATGGCGATGCGCGTCCGCAAACAGGGCGGTGCGAGAGTGACGATGGCGCCGTCCCCGAAGCGCGAGACCAGTCGTTGTGGCAGCTGGGGGATCTCCTTCGGCGGGCGGTCGCTCGTGAGGACTATCTGCCCCTTCTGGCGGTAGATGGCATCGAAGATATGGTAGAACTCCTCCTGTATCTGCTGCCTGCCGCTGAGAAAATGTATATCGTCGACCAGGAGCCATCGCGCGGAGGACAGCCGTTTCCGGACCTGTTCCACCGACCTGTTCTTGAAGCTCTCCATCAGCTCGTCGATCAAACGGTCGCTGGGGATGTAGAGGGAGCGGTCACGCCCGCAGCAGCGGAGCTCCGCGGCGATGGCCTGGATGAGGTGTGTTTTTCCCAGGCCGA
>JAPLCY010000261.1 GCA_026391995.1 Candidatus Auribacterota bacterium | reverse complement strand
TATCTGATTGCGCCTGTAGCCTGTAGCTTTCCTGTACGCGGTAAAGAGGTCGCAAAGGATGCATGCCATGAGTGTTAACACCGCTATCACCTCGGCGAGGAACAGCGGCCCGCCCACCGGGACGCGCGGCAAACCTACCCGCTCGACCACACCTTCTACAACCAATCGAGGGAATAACGCCATCAGCACAACGAGCAGGAATGACACTGAGTAGAAGACGCCAAGAATTTTTTTTCTCCTGTCAACCCTCTCTGTGAGGAGAACCACAAAATGGTACAGGAGCAGCGTCCCAAAAAGACCGAGGGAAAATGCAGACCTGATACAGAGCACAACGAATTCCGCCCGAACAACAAACTCGCCCAAGTAAATACTGCCAAACCATGCGGAGATTACTATGTTTGAAAACGCCCATATCCGGTTTATTTTGCTTTCCCTGTTTTTTATAAAAACAAGAAGCGCGAGGAAGGCAAAAACGGCAGCATTTACTATCGTCGCTCCGGCAAAATAGCTCATCTCTTCCCTCTACTGTACATATTCATGAGCAAACGATACTCTCACCAGTAATCCAGGGTTCCATGCAACTTCGCCAGCCGTCGATTTGCCCCATGATCAGTTCATCCTTACCCATCTTCTACAGTTTAGAATACAACTTTGTTCATGCTGAAGGAGTTACGGAGACACAAAAAACCTTTGGCACTACATTTTACTTTCCTGAGATCACGCGCTATAGTTCTCGTATCGTCGGCGGGACCGCTACTCCCGCAGCCTGTAGTACTGTGCTTCCCCCCATTGTTTGGACAGTTCCAGGGCTAACTTAAGCTGATGATCCTGGACATTTCATCTCCTTTGTTATTTGTCTTTCCCTCCCGCTCTCCTTGGGGAGGAGGGGGGAAGGGGAGCGGCGCCGAAATTTTTGCTTCCCGAGTGTTCGCACCAGTCCCGAGTGTTCGCACCAGAGATTACCACATGCCAGGATCGCGTACAACGAACGATCTCGAACCGCCCCATGTCTTGTGATACCCACTTTTTTTCACGCCGCACGATCCTGATACACTGCCGATGGGGTTCGGTTCCCCAATCCCTGATGCGGTCGCGCAGTGTTGTAAAACCGGGAGTGTCGATGAGCGCCATCTGCTCGTATGCTGGACTTTGGGGTAAGTCTTTCGCTATCATAGCCGCGCCATGAATCTGAAGGTTCGTCTCGGAAGCGCCGCGCTCCCCTCTCTGCTCTCCCTCGGCTGTCTCGCCCTGCTCGCGAGCGGGGTACTAGACCCGATCGAGCTCGTCACGCTCGATTGGCGCTTCCGTCTCACCCCCCGGCCGCACGCCTCCCCCGAAATCTGCGTTATTGAGCTCGACCAGAAGAGCTTCTCGCGGATCGGCCAGTGGCCCTGGCCGCGGACCCGGCACGCCGCGCTCCTCGACGCTCTCCATGCCGCCGGCGCGCGAATGGTCGGCCTGGATATCCTCTTCTCCGAACAATCCGGGCCCACGACCGACCGTGCGCTTGCGGAGGCCATGCAAAGGGCCGGCAACATCTATCTCCCCATCGTCTTCAACACCGCGCCGCCGAAAGACTCGCTGCCCGACATCCTGCTCCCTCTCGAGCAGTTCCGCGTCTGCGCGCGCGGGCTTGGTTTCATCAACTTCTATTCCGACTCCGACGGCGTCAACCGCAGCATACCGCTGATCCTCCGTTGCGCCGGCCGGGATTACCCCCAGCTTGCCTTCTCCATGGCATGCGACTATCTCGGCGTCCCTGGCCGTGACATTTCCCTGCGCGCGGGACGGGATCTGACGCTCACGCCTTCCGGGGGACACCCCATCCGCATCCCGCTGGCGGCCGGAACAACCACCATCATCAACTGGGCGGGCCGCTGGGACAGTTCCTTCGCCCGCTATTCGTTTTGCGACGTGGTCGACGCCTACAATTCCCGCCGGCCGGGCGCGCTGCTCCCATCCCCCCTCGGCGATTTCAAGGGTAAAATCGTTTTCGTCGGCCTGACCGCACCGGGCGCCTTCGACTCCCAGCCGGTACCGGTCGAGGCCAACTACCCGAACCTCGGCCTCCACGTGAACCTTCTTAATTCGATCCTGGTCAACCGCTTTATCACCCGGATGGGGAAGGGATGGGAGGCGTTGTTCGTTATCCTCATCATCGTCCTCATGTGCCGGCTCCTGCCGCTGCTCCAGCCGCTGCGCGCCCTCCTCGCCGCGATTTTGTACTCACCGCGGCCGCCGCCTACGGGCTTTTCTGCTGGGCCGGGATATGGCTTGAGTCAATCTATCTCTTCGCCGGCGTGCCGCTCTGTTATATCGTCATTATCACCCACGCCCGCATCACCGCGGCGCGGGAGCAGGCGCGCCTCTGGGCGCTGGCACACCACGACACCCTCACCGGCCTTTACCAAATGCGCTACTTCACCGAGCGGCTCGGGGCGGAGCTCTCCCTCCGCGGCGGTGGTCGCGGCCGCGTGTCGCTCATCCTGCTCAGTATCGACCGCCTCAAGGAACTGAACGACAACTACGGTACACCGTTGGGGGATTATACCCTGAGTGAAATCGCCACTCTCATCAGGCTTCTTCTCCCCGCAAATACGCTTTTGGCTCGCTTTGAAAGGGATGCGTTTGTTATAATGGTGTGTGACCGGGGCGAGGCCGAACTTCGCAGGCTTGCCGGGAAGCTGATGTCCGCGGTCGCCGCGAGCAGCTTCACGTACGGCGGAACGGTTCACCGGGTGACATTGAGCATCGGGATCGTCACCTCACGCGGGGAGGAGGCTTCTCTTCTGATCCAGCGCGCCGATAACACGCTCTTCGAGGCAAAGGAGGAGGGGGGCAACAGCGTCTGCGCCCATTGCTGATGAAAATACTTATTGTCGATGACGATCTCAGCTTGAGGAAATCGTTGCAGCAAA
>JAPLCY010000213.1 GCA_026391995.1 Candidatus Auribacterota bacterium | reverse complement strand
CGAATCGCAGTAGCGCCGGATGATGCAGCGGAAGATTTCGTTGATGAGCCCCGTGGCGTTGAGGTGCCCGGCCCTCAGCGGCGCGTGGGCGAAGGCGGTGAGGTCTTTTTTCTCGTAAATGCGCTGGACGAGGAGGCGGAGGACTCTGAAGTCAGGGGCCCTGACCTCGCCCTTTTCGGGGAAGACGCCGCGGCTGAGATCGTAAAAATCCCAGCGCTCCTTCGAGATCTGGAACTCGTGAGGGAAGTATAAAGCCCGCTTTTTGAGCCCTTTCTGCATAACTCCATTATACAATATCGCAGATGTTTTATCTTACGTATTTCCCCACTTTCCGCGCAATAAGTATTATGACTCTCTTCCGTTTTGTGTGGGTACTTTTAAATTTCCTCCCCTCTTGAGGGGAGCCTGTCCCGAGCGCAGTCGAGGGAAGGATTAAGGTGGGGGGTGACCCTCCCCCTTCACAGGGGGAGGGGATAAAGGATTTACCCACACAGAATGGAAGAGGACCGTATTATAAAACGTTTTCGAGGGGGTCGCCGGAGATGCGATGGTGGATGTTGTCGAGGCGCTGGCGTGCCTCGGCGAGTGCCGCGGCGGAGAGCTTCGCGACCATGACCCCCTCATCTTCCCCGCCGTCGGCGAGTACGCGCCCCCACGGATCCACAACGAGACTATGGCCATAGCGCTCCGGCTCGTCGCCGCTCCTGCCTGTGCGGTTCGGCCCGAGGAGGAAGCAGCCGGTCTCGACGGCCCGCGCCCGGCAGAGGAGATGCCAGTGCGCCTCACCGGTCGGGCTGATGAACGCCGATGGCGCGAGCAGGATTTCCGCGCCGTCGAGCGCCATGCGCAGGTATTGTTCGGGGAAGCGGAGATCATAGCAGATGCTCGCGCCGAAGCGGCCGAGTTCCGTGTCGATGACCGGCGCCGGCATCGCGCCGGCGGCCAGGTAGTCGCGCTCGTCATGGCGCACCACCCCGGGGATATCGACCCGGAAGAGGTGGCGTTTCCGGTATTTCGCCAGGAGGGCTCCATCGGGGCCGAAGAAGAGGAGGGTGTTGTATATCTCTCCGCCGGGCCCGCGCTCGGGGATGGTGCCGGGGACAAAATGGATGCGGTGCCTTTTCGCCACACCCGCCAACCGTTCGGTGACCGGCCCGGGGACGGGCGCGGCGCACTGGCGGAGGAGCGGTATCTCGGCGGGACACAGAAAGAACTCGGGGCCGGCGACGAATTGAGCGCCCTTCCGGACCGCGGCATCAGTCATCTCCTCGATAGCGCGGAGATTGGCTTCGGGATCACGGACACCGCGCATCTGTAAAAGCGCTGCAGTAAAAGTTTTCACGAGGGCACACACTCCAGCGCACACGGCGACACACACCGCAGATCACCGTAGCGCACACTGTAGCGCACACTTTAGTGTGCGGGTTTCCGTGCGTGAGCATCATTATACCACATACATCCGCAGCCGGGCCGCGTGTTCAGACCCGTGGCGAAACCCGTGGCGATTTTGACAAATCAGCCTGGGTATGACATACTGTACCCTTCGTTTTATTGCACTTATCAAAGGATAACGCCATGCTGCGGGGTCGCGCGAAATACTTTGAGCTTGTCAAGGTGCTCGGCTTTACCGATTTCAAGCTCCGCTTCAATACCTCGATCCTGGGGTATATCTGGTCGATCCTCAAACCCCTGGGGATCTTCTTCGTCCTCTATATCGTCTTCGGCTATTTCATATTTCGCGGCGGCGGCCCGCGCTACAAGGACAAGCTGCTGCTCGGCATTTTTATCTGGAGCTACTTCGCCGAGGCGAGCACGGCCGGGATCCAGTCGTTGCTCGGCAAATCGCACATCATCGGCAAGATATACTTCCCCCGTTCCATCGCAGTGCTCGCCACCTCGCTCAACTACGCCATCACCTTCATTATCAACATGGCGATTATCACGGTCTTCTTCATGATCGACCGCGTGGGATTCAACCGCTACTCGCCCCTGTTTCTCCTCTACATCGCCGAGCTCTACCTGATTATCATGGGGATCTCATTTCTCCTCAGCGTCGTCTATCTCAAGTTCCGCGACATCGTCGAAATCTGGACGATCCTGATCACCGCCGGATTCTACGCGACGCCGATCATCTACCCGATCGAGATGGTGCCGCCCCGGTACCAGAAGCTGCTCTACCTCAACCCGATCACCTTCATCGTTGAATATTCCAAGCGCGTCATGGTGGAGGGGAGGATCGTCGACGCGGCGGGGAGCGCGCACATGTTCCTCGTCGGGAATTGCGTTATCTTCGCGGAGAGCGTCCTCCTCTTCATCGCGGGCTTCCTGGTCTTCAGGAGGATGTCGCCGCGCGCGGCTGAGTACCTGTGAGGAAATCGGTCCCATGATCAAGGTGCATAACGTATCCAAGACCTTCGTCCTTCCGCACGAGCGGAGGCGGACCCTGCGCGAGCACGTCCTGGGCTATCTGGTCGGGCGGACCATGGGCTTTGAGCCGTTCCGGGCGCTCCAGGGGATCGACTTCTCGGTCAATAAGGGCGAGTTTTTCAGCATCATCGGCAAAAACGGGAGCGGCAAGTCGACCCTCCTCAAGATCATCGCCAATATCTACGCCCCGGACACCGGCGGCGTAACGCTGGGGGGCACCCTCTCGCCGTTCCTGGAGCTCGGGATCGGATTCAACCCCGACCTCACCGCGAAGGAGAACGTATTCCTGAGCGCGGCGGTGCTTGGTTTGAGCCGGCGCGAGGTGGAGGGCCTCTACGATGAAATCATCGGCTTCGCGGAACTCGAGCGGTTCCAGGACCAGGCGCTCAAAAACTTCTCTTCGGGGATGAAGGTGCGGCTGGCGTTCTCGGTCGCGTTCATGGTGAACGCCGACATCCTCCTGATCGACGAGGTTCTCGCCGTGGGGGACGCCAGTTTTCAGCAGAAATGCTATGACGTATTCAGACGCCTCAAGGGGGAGGGGAAGACGATCCTCTTTGTCAGCCACAGCATGGGGGACGTGAAGGAGTTTTCAGACCGGGTGATGCTCCTGCACCAGGGGCAGATCGTGAGCATCGGCGACCCCGGGAAGGTGATCCACGACTACCAGCTCCTGACGGCGCACGAGGATGAGAAACGGATCGCGGTGGAGGAGGCGCTGAAGCAGAAAAGAGCGGCTGATGAGCAGCGGGAGTTCGTCCCTCCGAGCGACGAGAAGCGATGGGGGACCGGAAAGGCGAGGGTTCTGCAGGTAAGCCTCTGTGACAGGGACGGGAAAGAGAAGCGCGTGTTCGCCACCGGGGAGTTGCTGCGCCTGCGCCTCACGATAGGCAGGGAGGACCCGGAACTTAAATCGCTCAATGCGACCATCGCTATACATCGCGCCGACGGCGTCAACGTGATGGGGACTTCCTCACCCGAGGTTTCCCTGGATGGCGATGCATCCGGGAGGGTTATTGAACTGGTGTTCCCCTCCCTGCCCCTCCTGACGGGGATATATTATATAGATGTGGGGCTCATCCAGAAGGATCGGT
>JAPLCY010000095.1 GCA_026391995.1 Candidatus Auribacterota bacterium | reverse complement strand
GAGACGCGCCTCGGCTTCGCCGATCTTGCATCGCCGCTCAACGGCTATGTGCTGGTCAAGAGCGCTCTTGCCGGGGAGGTGGTGCAGGTCGGCGCGCCGGTATTCACCTCGATCGATCTCAATAATATCTGGGTCACCGCGTACATCAACGAGACCGACCTCGGCAGGGTGAAGCTGAACCAGAAGGCGCACGTGATGACCGATACCTACCGCGGCAAGCGGTACACGGGTTGGGTTTCCTTCATATCGCAGGAGGCGGAGTTCACGCCGAAATACATCCAGACCACCGAGGAGCGGGTGAAGCTCGTCTACCGGATCAAGGTGCGGGCCGACAACGCGAGCCTGGATCTGAAGCCGGGGATGCCCGCTGACGCGTACATAGAAGCAGGATTAAGCGGTAAGTAGTAAGTACTAAGCTATGGTGTAAGGGATATGCCTTGATTCTTAGTACTTACTGCTTAATCCGTACCACCAACTATGATTTCAATCAAGACCTCCAATCTCACCAGGACGTTCGGCAGCAACACCGCCGTGGACAAACTTACCATCGAGATTGGAGAAGGAGAAATCTTCGGCCTCGTGGGGCCCGACGGCGCCGGGAAGACCACCACGATGCGGCTGCTTACGGGGATACTGGATCCGAGCGGGGGAGAGGCCTGGGTCCACGGCAAGCATGTTGTCAAAGATTCGGAATCGCTCAAGGATGACATTGGCTATATGTCACAGCGATTCGGCCTCTACGAAGATCTGACAGTCATTGAGAACATCAACTTTTACGCGGATATCTATGGTGTTCCCCGTGGGGAGCGGAAGGGAAGAATAGACAAGCTGCTCGGCTTCAGCGGGCTCGCCCCTTTTGCGAAGCGGTATGCCGGGAAACTTTCCGGGGGCATGAAGCAGAAACTCGGGCTGGCCTGCGCCCTCATCCATACTCCGAAGGTCCTTTTCCTGGACGAGCCCACGAACGGCGTTGACCCCGTCTCCCGGAGGGATTTCTGGGGGATACTCTATGAGATGTTGAAGGAAAAGGTGACCATCCTCATCTCGACGTCATATCTCGACGAGGCGGAACGCTGCAGGAGGGTCGGCCTGATAGACAAGGGCAGGCTTCTCCGGTGCGATACGCCCGCTGCCATCAAGGCGGAGCAGGGTGCGAAGACACTGGAGGAAGCGTTCATCAGGATCATCACGCAGCAGGGGCAAATCACAAATCCCCTATCCCAAATCCCAACGTGACGCTACAGGCATTTATCGGGATTTGGGGCTTGTTTTGATGTGTGAGGTTTGAAGTTTGCTTTGCGGGGGTTATCGGGGATGAGTCAGGATACGACTGTCGCAGTCGAGGTCCACGACCTCGAAAAATGTTTCGGCAGCTTCGTGGCGGTGAACCGCGTAAATTTTCAGATCGCGCGGGGGGAGATTTTTGGTTTCCTCGGGCCCAACGGCGCCGGAAAATCCACCACGATAAGGATGTTGTGCGGCATTTTGACGCCCACGTCGGGGTCCGGGAAGGTGGCGGGGTTCGATATCGTCCGGGAGCAGCGCCAGATACGCCAGAACATCGGCTATATGTCGCAGAAGTTCTCGCTCTACGACGATCTTACGGTCGAGGAAAACATCGATTTCTACAGCGGGCTCTACCGGATACCCAACAGCGAGCGCGCCGCGCGGAAAGAGGAGATCATCAAAACCGCCGGGATAGAGGAGTTTCGCACGCGGCTCACCAAGGACATCTCCGGCGGGTGGAAGCAGCGCCTGGCGCTGGGCTGTGCGATCATCCATCGTCCCACCATCATCTTCCTCGATGAGCCCACGTCGGGTGTCGACCCGATCACGCGCGGGAATTCCTGGGCCACCATCAAGGAGATGGCAGCGCACGGCGTCACCGTCTTTGTGACCACCCACTATATGGACGAGGCGGAGAACTGCAACCGCCTGGCCCTCATCTACAAAGGGACACGGATTGCCATAGGCACGCCCATGGAGATGAAAACCGTTATCATGAAAGACCAGGTAATGGAGATCCAGGTTCCCGACTCGGAAATATGGTCCGAGAGGGTGCGCGCAGTCAGCGGGGTGAAACAGACGGCGCTTTTCGGCACGGCGATCCACGCCGTGGTCGAATCCGCGGAGAAGACGGGTCCGGCGATCGAGGCCCTCTTCAAGGGCGCGGGGGTCGCGGGGTACACGGTCAGAAAGATCCTGCCGTCCCTTGAGGATGTCTTCGTATCACTTATTGAAGAATATGACCATGAACACATCAAGGCCGCGTGAAGCGGGTAAGGGGTAGGAAATGAACCTTGTGCGGATTCGGGCACTGGCAAAGAAAGAGTTTCTCCAGATCCTCCGCGACCCGAGGAGCCTTATCCTCTCACTGGCCATCCCGGTGCTGTTACTCGTCCTGTTCGGCTACGCCCTCACGCTCGATGTCGACAACGTCCCGATGGTGATATGGGATCAGGACAATTCCCAGACGGCGAAGCATTTCATTCTCGATTTTCACAACTCCCGGTATTTCAAAATCATCGGCTACTACGACACCTACCAGGATCTCGTATGGAAGATAGACACGGGGGAGGCGATGATCGCCATGGTGCTGCCGAAAGACTTCTCCCGCTACCTTGGTTCAGGGCAGCCGGCCCCCGCGCAGTTCCTGATCGACGGCAGCGATTCCAATACGGCCACCATCGCCCGGGGCTACATCTCGAGCGTCATTGCGAACTACAACCAGCATTTCTTCGCGCATGCCGTGGCCGGGGTGACGATCGTCAACCCGCAGCCGGTCAGCTTCAAGCCGCGGCCGTGGTTCAACCCCAATTTTGAAAGCATGATCTTCATTGTCCCGGGGCTCATCGTGGTGATCATCATGACGATTGCCGCGCTGCTCACCTCGCTCACGGTGGCCCGCGAATGGGAGCGCGGCACCATGGAACAGCTGGTCGCCACCCCCGTGCGCCCGAACGAGCTCGTCGTGGGCAAGTTCCTTCCGTATTTCTGCATCGGGCTCTTTGATCTGATCCTGTCCGTCATAATGGCAAAATTCGTCTTCAGCGTGCCCGTACAGGGGAGCGTGGCCCTGCTCTTCGCGCTGAGCAGCCTTTTCCTCTGCGGGGCGCTGATGATGGGGATCCTCATCTCGATAATCTCGCGGAACCAGCTCCTCGCCAGCCAGTTCGCGATACTCGCAACATTCATGCCGACCGTGCTCCTCTCCGGGTTCAGGTATCCGATCTGGAACATGCCGGCGGCGGTACAGGCGGTCACCTATCTGGTGCCCGCGCGCTATTTCATCGTCATCGTGCGGGGGATTTACCTGAAGGGGGTGGGGATCAGGGACCTGTGGCAGCAGGCCTTATTCCTGGCGCTCTTTGCGGCGGCCATGATCTTTCTGGCGATAAGGAAGTTCAAAAAGAAGGTGGCATAGGGCGTGATTTCTGCGCACGGCCCCCGTTATCAACTTTAGACCTTGCACTTCACACTGGGGTCCACATGTTTGAACGGATCAAGAGCATACTCATCAAAGAGTTCCTCCAGGTCTTCCGCGACCCGAGGATGAAGGTGGTGATGTTCGTGTCGCCACTTGTGCAGCTGATCGTCTTCGGATACGCGGCAAATACAGATGTCCAGAACGTCCCCACCGCGATCTATGACCTGGACAACACCTTCCAGAGCCGCCAGCTCATAAGGGCGTTTACCTATTCGCACTATTTCACCGCGAAATATTTTATCGCCACCGATCGCGAACAAAACCGGTTGATCAATAAGGGGCGCGTCAGCGCGGTGTTGCGATTCGACCGGGGGTTCGGGCGCGACCTCGAGGGGAACCGGAGCGCGGAGTTCCAGCTCATCCTCGACGCCAGCGATTCCAACACCGCCAGCATAGTGCTCTCGTACGCGAACCAGGTCCTTCAGCAGTTCAACGGCGGCATGCTGCAGGAACGCATGACCGTTTTCATGGAGACCGTCCCGGCCATCGCCGGCGTGGATATGCGCGACCGTGCATGGTTTAACGAAAACCTCGAATCCAAGAACTATTATATCCCCGGCGTCATGGCCCTCATCGTCACGGTGATGACGCTGCTCCTGACGTCCATGTCGATCGTGCGGGAAAAAGAGATCGGCACGATCGAGCAGCTCATCGTGAGCCCCTTGCGACCGATCGAGCTGATCTTGGGAAAGCTGGCGCCATTCGCCGTCATCGGCCTCGCCGAGATGCTGCTCGTGACCACGATCGGCGTCCTGTGGTTTTCCATCCCCATTCGCGGGAGTCTCCTGCTGCTCCTGGGGACGACGGCCATATACCTGTTGACCAGTCTGGGCGTGGGTTTGTTCATCTCCACCCTCTCATCGACGCAGCAGGAGGCGATGATGTCCACATTCCTGTTTTTCTTTCCCGCGAACCTGTTGTCGGGTTTCATGTACCCGATCCAGAACATGCCGGTTCCCGTCCAGTACCTTACGTACCTGAACCCGCTGCGGTACTACCTCGTGATCTTGCGGGGAATATTCCTGAAGGGGGTTGGTGTGCAGGTCCTCTGGGCGGACATCGTCGCCTTACTCATTTTTGGGATCATAATACTCGGCTTGAGCTCGCTCCGCTTCAGGAGAAGTCTGGGGTAGGATCGCGCCGGGGTACAGTAGTGCTTTCTGCCGATGACGGGGCTCGAACAGGCGGAGGCGCTGTCAGAGAAATGGGCGGTATGATCGGGATGGAAGTGTCTTCTAAGGTTGGGAAAATGTTACCAAGCGAGGCAGGACACAAAAGTCTGTTTCATTAAATATTTTGCGGAACTTCTTGATTCCAGTGCCTCCGGCCGAACTGCAGCATAAATTCGCCGATCAAGTCTCGGCTACGCTTATCCGCGAGTGCCTTCAGAGTTATGACTCCCCTTGTCATTTATAGGAAATGGCAAGCCTGCGCCGGGAATGGACAGCACAATGGTGCCCGAGGAATAGAGCGCCCTCAACTGCATCAGGGCGGGATTATCCTTGAAGAATTTTGCGCTGTTATTCAGATTCCGCAATGCCGCCGTCTCGCCCCTCGCCTTTTCTAATAGTGCGAGCCCTTCCTGCCTGGCTTTGGTAACCTGTGCGAAGATCTTCTTCAGTTCTCCGGGAAACATAATATCTTTGATATTCGCTGAAATGAGCTTCAGTCCCAGTTCCGCCACCTTTTTGTCCGCCTTTTCCATCAGCTGCTGTGAAATGACGTCCCTATGAATGAGTATATCTTCAATCTTCGAGAGGCCTATGATTTCCCTCAACGTGAGTTGCAAGACGATATGCAGCGCCTCTTCATAGTGAATTCCCACCTTATTGCCAGCGGTATCCAGCTCGTCAATGTGGGGGATTCCCATTTTGCCGAAAGTGACACTCATATTTTTAATGTGCTGTCCTCCCACCTTGTTGATGGCGACATTGAGATCGCGAATCTCGTATTGTGCGGCAATGCTCATTTTGAGTGCGACGCCGTCCGAGCTGAGAATCTCCTGCCCTTTAATCAATATAAACATGGGCCGTACATCAACCTTCCTTATCGTGGTGGAGTACCGAATGTAGAAATATTTTCCGGCACTAAGGATCTTCTTGAACCTTCCAAAGCTATATTTGACCCCCTTTTCATATTCAAAGACTGTAACCGACCTCACCTGTATCCACAACACAATGAGTGCGATCGCGATTCCCAGAAATATCATGACACCCACCTCCTTTTTTGTCCCCACACCCCATCTCGCCTGAGCCTCCTGATTAACAGCGGAGGTTTTAAACTGCTTTCAACCTGCGTGGCTGCCAATCTTTTGAATATTGGCCCATTGGAAATGGGATGTGGGGGTTGGGACCCAAGCGAGCAGGCGATACGCAGAGCCATCCTGAAGATTTCAGAACGGCTGCCCTGCGCCTCCCGCTTCCCGTGTTCAATATAGTCATTGATGCAGATCTCCCCCTCTTTTAGCTAATGGCCAGGAAACAGCTGATAGTAAAAGCGTATTGCCTGTTAAAACATCAGGGAAATGCGTATTCATCTCGTAGTTATCCTATAACGCCGGCTATAGCCAACCCTTCAGTTACAGGGCAGTAACATAATAAGCAGAACATAAAGATTACAATTATTACGAGTACCGCTATAATTATATTGGTTATCCAGTTCATACCATTATTCCCTCAAGTACTTCTGATAGTTATCTATTCTTCAAGCACAATGTAGCGCAAGATTGGCGATAAGTAAAATTAATACTTTCTATATAGATAATAAATATTTTTTATACTATAATACTATAATAAAGCCGGGAGAAGGAAATGGATTACTTTGCACTCAAATGTTTTGTAGAGGTGGTGCGTAACGGGAGCTTCTCAAAGGCGGCAAGCAAGCTATTCCGGACGCAGCCGGCAATAAGCTCGCAGATCAAGAAACTTGAAGATGAGCTCAT
>JAPLCY010000230.1 GCA_026391995.1 Candidatus Auribacterota bacterium | reverse complement strand
CATGGGTGTCGGGCAATCAAAACGCGGGGCTGGCGTGCCCTGTCGGAACATTTTAAAAACGCGATAGGGGCATAGATAGACGGCGGCAAGCACCAGGGCCACAGCGTTAAATATCCTGGGCGGATGGCAAGCCGGAACGTTCGTGAAATCCTCAAGGCCCCATAACTCCTTCTGCTATACTCCTCGTTGAAAGGAGTTCCCTCTCTTGATTTCCTACGATCCCAACAATTCCAGTATCATCATCGACGGCAACGGCGTACGCCATTCGGTGTTCGAGGGCGCGGTGTTCTCGCGCCTGGTGGCCACCATGACGGCACAACGGGCGGCGGCCGGCGAGAATCAGAACGCGGCAGACGCCTATAGCGCGGCACTCGGAAGCGCGCAAACGTCCATCAACGCAGGCCGTCATGCGGACGCGCCGGCAAAACCGCTCATGAAAACTGTGACCGATGAGGGCACGGTGACCATGGGGCCGTTCGTGCCTCCTCTGGCCGATTTGAAACCGCTCGTCGTGACGGCGCCCGATTCGGGCAGCATCGTCACCCCGGGAGTGACGAATCAGGCCGATGTCCAATTCGCCATGATTCAGGCGATTTTCAACAAGGTCTGCGGAGGTTAAACAATGAACATCTTCTCGAAGATCCTGGCCGGTTTCGCGGCCTTCATGAAATACGCTCCCTATGCGCTGGCCGGCGCGCAAGCGGTAGAGTCCGCGGTCGGCGCGGGCAACGGAGCGGACAAGAAACAACTGGTGATCGCCGGTATCCTGGCGGGCGCCCATGCGGGTGAAACGGTGCCGGTGCCTCAAGTGCAGGTCATCGCTTCAGTGGTTGACCTGGTGGTAGGCACGCTGAATGCGGCGGGTCTGCTGGGCAAGCCCGCTACCGCCGTCAGCGTACCGACAGTACCGACTACCTGAAAAGGCCCTTGCACTCTGGTTCTAAGGGGTGTATAGTCCCAGATGTGCGAAAGGTAGCCTCCAGACTTCGCCGCTGAGAGAGAGTGGGGGCCGTTCTCTTCCGTCCGGTCCCCACCTTGGCGCTCGCCCGGAATCGCTCAGGTTCCGGGCCTTTTTTCTTCCACCATCACGTAGGGCCACATCTCTTGTCTGAGCAACTCAATGGAATCAATGGTGGGCGAATGTGGTTCCGAATACCATGGCATGCGTCGGATGCGTTTTTCCTGGGGCACCTTTTTAGCAGCCATCCTACCGCGCATCCAAAGTTCTTTTTCTGCGCGGGTCATATCAGTATTTTAGCGGCCTTATGGGGAGAGCGCTACTCCAAATTTCGCAGTTGATACAGACTCGCAATGGCGTTGACAGAATACTGCCGTCGAGATTGCCAGCCGGGGCCAAGGGGATTAGGTAGGGGACTGAGAGATCGGTGGAATTACAGAACGGGCAGGGAGGAGTGACGGGATTTTGTTTTGTTGCTGGACGGCGGATAATCGGTCGCTGAAAGAGCGCGAGAAATTGCGCGATGAAACCGGAACGGGTCATATCTGGTAAACCACACGCCCCCAGGGATCAAGGACGCGGGCGCTTCCCATCGGCGGCTTGACAACCTGTGCAAGGGCTATCGCCTGACCGAAAGTCGCGGCTTGACCGTTTCCTTGCCAGTAGGGCGATTGACGGGGACAAAAATACTGCACGCGGTACATGGTGTTCTCAGATGCCTGTCCAATGAAAGATGATGCCGTCGATTGGGTTTGGATGCGTATTGATGTAGACGCCTATGGCGGTTGGTGTCAGATAATTTGTGCGTGGTGAAGTGCCGATCAGAACTCCCAGGGTGAGCGGTTGATAGCTCAGATACAGATTGAAATTCGCACCATCGTCATTGAAGGTGAGATAAACCGGCTGTGACTGGATGATTGGAGGTACGCCTCCCGATGGAATTCCATTCATGCCGCCAACAAAGGTGTTCGCATCGCTCGCGTTGTAATCGAACAACTTCACATTGGAATTGTTTGCATAAAGCGCATGCGTCTGATATTTTGTACCATCCGTGACAGCAATTCCAATCATGGAATTAGTGCCGCTTAGCGTATCGCTGTCCAATATGACGCCAATCGTGAACGTGAATGGCGGAGTTGGATAGGCCTTCCCGAGAAAACGGATGTTGTCACCGGCGCTCGCTGGCGCGGTCATCAAGATTGCGCCATTCTGATCGGTCGCTGTGGCACCTCCCTGGTTTGCCCATGTCAGAGTACCGATGGCGGGGGGTTTCGTTTGGGCGAATATGGGCCCGTAGAAGGTCACGGAATCGGATGTCACGTAAGGCGGGGCGAATGTGCTTCCGCCTCCCCCACCTCCCCCGGCGCCTTGTGGGAGTACTTCCGCGATGTCCTGGGTGATCGAGTTCCCCGCATTCCCCGTTGAGGTCGCCACCGTGAAATCGACGTACAAAACTCCGGTGAGGTCAATCGTGCTCGATACCGCCGTGTTCAGGTCCGTGTAGGGACTTGCGGCACTCCCTGGCACCGCTCCGATGTCCACGGTGAGACCTGGCGCTCCATGCACCCAGAGGGTTCCCGTAGCACCGCTGGCGCTGGTCCCTGCCATCAGTTGCAGGTTCCATCCGTTGTTCGTGCTGCTGGCCAGC
>JAPLCY010000376.1 GCA_026391995.1 Candidatus Auribacterota bacterium | reverse complement strand
ACAGGAGGAGCAATAGGGGAGCGGTGTATTGGGGGCACCGGCCTATTTGTACAGATCTGCGCGCAAAACTTAATTACTATAGCAACAACCTCCGCGGGGCGCAACAATATCTTTTGAAAAAGTTAAAGTGCCTGGAATGTTGCATAAATATTGATTCTGGCGCCCAATGTAGTACAATAATCCAAGGCGCGCGCTCTCCACATGGAGGAATCGACAGCCTCGAGAATTTCATGTGGATGGCAGCAGCGCACTTTGAACCATGCCCCAGGATCCATCGCGCTCGGTAGAACCGCAGATCGAAAAGCTCAGCCGCCAGCTCAAGTGGGTCCTTGCGCTCACGATCCTCATCCCCCTTCTTGCCATCAGCTATCTCGTACTCCGTTATGTATCCCCCGATATGCTTCCGCGCGAGGGAGGCATGGTCATCCTGGCGGTGTTGCTTTCGGTGGGGGCCGGGGCCAGGGTGATACTGCATCTTGTGACGAAGGCCGTGCGGGCATCGTCCCGCGCGACCGGCCAGAGGGAAGCGGAAGGCCAACCGCCGCGGGATGAGGACCTGAGGTCGGACCGGCGTTCCATCCGCTACAAGGTAGCCGAGGCGATCGCGCTTGTCGGGGCGATTCCCTTCCTTGCTCAGGGATACATTGTGGTTCGCTATGTCCGGCCCGGGAACACCACAGAGAATCTGCTGCTGCTCGTGTTTTTTGTGACGGTGGTCCTCCTGCTTGGCCTCACCGAGATCAACCAGCTTACCCGCAGGATCCTCCGTGCGGCGGCGGCGGCACGCATGGTTCGCATGGAGACAGGCATGCCGCGGCTGGATTGCGGCGCGGACGAGCTCGGCGAGATATCCACGGACCTGGACAGTATCGCCTCGACGCTCTCGAAACGGGCGGAGCAGCTTGTCCACACGCGGGAATTTATGTTCAGCATCATCGAACACCTGCCGCATCCGCTTGTCTCCTACGATACCGCGGGCGCGATCACCATCGCCAACAGCGCCGCTACCGCCCTCCTGGGCTATACGACCGACGAGTTGATTGGCAGGGATATCGGCTCGCTCTTTTGTAAAAAGGGTGATGCGTGGGGCCTGCTTGCGAAGAGCCGGGAGGAGGCGGTCGAGGTGCGCTGGCGCAGGAAGGACGGCTCGGAGCTCCCCCTCTCGCTCTGTAGCGCGGAGATGAGGGGCGCCGGCAACGAGCCGAGCGTGGTGCTTGTGGGGACCGATCTCAGCGAGCGTAAGCACCTCGAGGACGAGCTGAGGCAGGCACATAAGATGGAGGCGATGGGGCTCCTCGCCGGCGGCATCGCGCACGACTTCAACAATATCCTCACCGCGATCAAGGGGAACCTCTATCTCATCAATCAGGTTAATGAACCAGAGACGCAGCGGGAGTGCTATCTCGAAAATCTCCATGAGTCCGTTGAACGGGCCTCGAGCCTTGTCAATCAGCTCCTCGCGTTCAGCCGGAAGCAGATCCTCGAATCCCGCGTGCTCAACATAAACATGGTTATTAGCGGGATGGACAAGTTGTTGCGGAGATTGCTCGGAGAGGATATCGAGATCGTCACGATACTGAGGCCGGGACTCGGCAATATACGGGCGGATAAGGGGCAGATGGAACAGGTCATTATCAACCTGGCCATCAATGCCAGGGATGCGATGCCGCGCGGCGGGAAACTCGTTATCCAGACCGACAACGTCGCGCAGGACGATGCATACGGAAAGCCGTTCTATCAGGTCGCCCCGGGCCCGCAGGTGCGGCTGACAGTCGCCGACAATGGGTGCGGCATGAGCCACACGGTCAAGTC
>JAPLCY010000268.1 GCA_026391995.1 Candidatus Auribacterota bacterium | reverse complement strand
TGGTAAAACGTCAAGAGTTGGTGAATAGATCAGATTAGGAATTCAAAAAGCGTAAATGCGCAAACCATACGAGTGGGAGGGGAATATGAAACATGCGCTATTGACTGCGGTGACGCTTGTATATGTGGGTGCGTTGTTCTGTATGCCCGTGTACGCTGAAAAGGTCGGTGTCATCGTCTCGATCAAGGCGCCGGTCATGATCCAGCGGGAAGGGAAGGAGTTCAATGCCAATCTCGGCGAGGAGGTCCACCTTGGCGACACCGTGCGTACGGGCATTCCCGGCAGGGTGAAGGTCCTTCTCGACGGCCGCGTGATGCTGATGGTCATTGAGAACACCGAGGTGGCGATCGAGAAGCACCTGTATGATCAGAAGACGAACACCACCAATAGTGTCTTTGATCTCAAGAACGGGTTTGTCAGAACAATCCTTGAAAAATTCCACGACACGAGCCTCGACATCAATTCCAGGAATGCCATCGCGGGTGTGCGGGGCACGGATTTCCTCATGCGCTACACGCCCGACCGCGACCTGACCCAGGTCTACGTCCTCAGGGGCACGGTCGAGGTTAGGAACCGCCTCGAAGGCGTCCCGGGGCCGGTATCGTTGATGGAGAAGCAGTGGGTTGAGGTGGCCGGTTCCCGCGCGCCGGGGCAGCCGCAGGCCCTCTCCAGCGAGGCGGCCGATGCGCTGGCGGGAGAGACCACGATGCCTGACCAGGTGAGCGGCAAGGCTCAGAAGGCGTTCAAGGCCGCGAAGGGAGGGAAGGCCGGGGGGCGCGGCACATCAAAGAAGGTCGCTGATGGGACGGGCATCAACCAGCCGCCGAACACGCAGGTATCGGTCGTCGGCAGGGATTTCATACCCCCGGCCAGCGTGGGCATGGGGGGGGCCGCGGGCGCGGTGGGAGGGACGGCATCAGCCCGCGCCGCCGACGGGAGCAGGCCGCTGCCTGGTGGTTCCGGCGCAAGGGTCGACCAGGGCGGCAGGCCCGGTGACATAGGGTCGACCCTTGGCCGGCCTGGAAGCTCGGGCGGTGTGCCGGATATACTCGGAAGGTAATGGTTAGAGCTAACAGACTAAAGCCGATAGTGTAAAGACAAAATTTACACAGTAAGTCCCTGGACCGAGGAGTGACGGAGTACCAGTAATCCATCAGAAGGTGTGGGGAAAATAGGTAATGGGTCACTTACGGTGGGTATTTTCACCCCCCACCCCGACCCTCCCCCTCAAGGGGGGAGGGGGATAATGTGGGAGCCCCCCATGAGTGACCCCGTGCAAAAATAGTGATTTTGTCATTGCCAGACCCGAAGGGGTGTGGCAGTCTTTTTAATTGCTTGGAAACGAGATTGCTTCGCTTCGCTTGCAATGAAAGAGTGATATTCCGTAGAATTGTCATCCCCGCGGAAGCCAGGCTTAAAGAGGATCGCTACTTCAGATGACCGTGCTTAAAACATTCCCCTGGGCGAGAGCTGTGATTGTCAGCGCTGTGATTGCCGCGCTACTCTTGCTTTACCACCTGCATTTCGAGCTCCTCCACCAACTTGAATTCAAGCTAATTGACGCGAAATTCAGGCTACGAGGGCCGATCACCCCCGCCAGCCCTATCTCACTCATCGCAATTGATAAGAAGAGTATCGCCACGCTGGGAAAGTGGCCCTGGGACAGGCGGATGATCGCGCAACTCATTCGTGAGATCTCTCGTAAAGGGGCGAAGGTGATCGCTCTGGACATGGTGTTCACTTCGCCCGACCGTGACCCCGTTTCCGATGAGGAGCTTGTACAGGCGATCAGGGATTCCGGCAGGGTCATCCTGGGCTGTTTCTTCAATTTCAGCCTCTCGGGAGCAGCCGTGCAGAGCCGCGAGGAGTATGAGCGGATGCTGAAGACCCTTTCCCGTTTCAGGATATCCCTCGTTACTGATATTTCAAACAGCGACACTCACCCGATGGTCACCGAGGCGATGGAAGCGGAGACAAATGTGCCGCCGCTTAATGCGGCCATAGCGGGCTGCGGTTACTACAACGTCTGCCAGGAAAAAGACGGCAGGGTCAGACGGGTCCCTCTCATCGCGCAAGCGGGGGGCGACTTCTATCCTCACTTGTCTCTGGCTGTGCTAAAGGAGTATCTCGGCGAGCGTAATCTGAGGATAATCCTGAACGGTCCTTACCCTGTCTTCGTAGAGGCGGGGAGCCTCAAAATCCCTACGGACAGCAGGGGCCAGCTTTTCCTGAACTATTACGGACCAGCTCAGGGCTTCCGCACCTTCCCCGCATGGAAGCTGCTCTCGGGTGCCGTGCCGGACAACGCGCTCCGCGGGAAGATCGTGCTCGTCGGAGGGACCAGCACCAACGATTTCCAGATGCTGCATACGCCGTTCGAACCGCATCTCTCGAGCATGGAGCTCATAGCGACATGCATCGACAACATGCTCTGCGGGCGCGCGCTCATCGAGTCACCCAAATCGGTTGAGCTCACCATTGCGTGTATAATCGGGTTCCCGATATTGCTGGGGTTCGTCATGCCCAGGCGGGGGAGAACACTCCTGGGGTTCGCCACTGTTGTGGCGCTAACGGCGATATTTCTTGCGTCTGCTTTTTACCTCTTTGCCCTCGCAAACATACAAATGAATACGATCTATCCTCTGCTCGCGATTTTTTCTTCCTATATGGGCATTCTGCTGCACACAAGCATAAAGCATGAGAGGAGGAGTTCCCGACTGATATGCTTGGTAAACGAGGTGGGCCTGGCGATCAGCAGTACGCTGGATCTCGGTGCGCTGCTGCCCAAGATTCTCGAATCCATGATGAAGGCGGTGGAGGTGAACCGGGGAATTCTACTTACATGCGACGCAAACGGGATGGGGATGCGGAATTTGCGTATCGTCTGCCAGCAGAATATGTCTCTCTCGGTTATTGAAGGCGGCGACTATTCATACGCGAAGGAGATTATCTCACGAGTAGGAAAGGAAGGCAGGAGCATCGTCATCGGCGATGTCAGACGCCTGAAGAATATCGCGATCGATGGGTCGAACAGGAGGGAGCTGCCTCTTTCGATCTTCTGCCTGCCGCTCGCGCATGGAGGGAAGGCGCCCCTCGGCATCGTTTACATGGAGAAGACCTCCCGGGGGGGCGATCTGTGGGATGAAGACATACGCCTGATTGATTCGATGGCCACTCAGGCGGCCATCGCGATCGAAAATGCGTCCATGTATTCTAACCTCCGGCAAGAGGGGGAGAAGTTGCGCGAGGAGGTCATCCATCTCAA
>JAPLCY010000301.1 GCA_026391995.1 Candidatus Auribacterota bacterium | reverse complement strand
CCCCCATGCCGTTATTTCGGAGCGTGCGGCGGATGCCAGCTCCAGCACCTCGCGTACCGGGCGCAGCTGGAGTGGAAATCACGCCAGGTACTCGATCTGCTGGCGCGGATAGGAGGGGTGCGTGAAATCCCGCAGCCTGTCCCCATACCATCGCCCAATCCCTATTCGTATCGCTCAACGATCCGCGTACATCGATCGGGCGGCATGCCGCCCGCCTACGGATATTACTCACGGGATAGCCGCACGATCATCCCGGTCAAGGAGTGTCTTATCGCATCCCCGCCGGTCAATCAGGCGCTCGCCGCCCTCGGCCGTGGCGTCGATCGCAAGCGGACTCCCGAGGAAATCACCATCCGTGAAACCTCCGGGGGGAAAGCGGTCATACACCAGGCCCGCGGTGAAACCAACCTGTTGTCGGAGCGCCTTTACGGGAAGGATTTTACCGTGCATCCCGGATCCTTCTTTCAAATCAATCGCGCGGTCGCCGAGTCTCTCACGGGGGAGATTGCCGCCGCGGTCGGAACCGGCCGGCACGGGACCCTCTTTGATCTCTACTGCGGCGCCGGCGTGTTCTCGGCCCTCCTGGGTGAGCGGTTCGGCCGTGTCGTCGGCATCGACAGCGACGGGCGCGCCGTCGCCTGTGCCGTGTGCAACACCGGTGGCGCGGAGATGCGGCATACCCGCTTCATGTGCGGGAGGGCGGAGGCATTGTTGCCCGGGCTCTACGACGCCGAGGCGCTCCCGGGAAGCGTCCTGTTGCTCGATCCGCCCCGGACCGGAGTGGAACGATCCCTCGTCGAATATTTCGCCACACTCGATGCCCGCGCGGGAATGATCGTGTATGTCTCCTGCAATCCGGCGACGCTCGCCCGCGACTTGAAACTCCTCTGCGGTTCCGGGGAATGGCGTCTCGAACGGCTCGCCGTGCTGGACATGTTTCCGCAGACGGCGCATATTGAGGTATGCTGCACGTTGAAGAAATGTAAACTGGTGATTAGAAGAAATGTATGACGCGCGGGAGTCGCTAAAAATCGCAAGGGGATACCATGAAATTTCTTGATCTGGTGAAAGCCCGGCGGAGCATTCGCGCCTACGCGCCGAAACCCGTGGGGCGCGAGGTAATCGACCGCTGCTGTGAGGCCGCGCGCCTGGCACCCTCGGCCTGCAACGCGCAACCATGGAGCTTCATTGTCGTGGATGAGCCGCGCCTGGTTGCCGCGCTCGCCCGCGAGGCGTTCAGCGGCATCTATTCGATGAACTCATTCGCCTCGCAGGCAGGCGCGCTCATCGCGGTGATCACCGAGCGGGCGGCGTACAGCTCCCGGTTGGGGGGCTTTTTCAGGGGGACACAGTACAGCCTCATCGACATCGGCATCGCCTGCGAACACCTGGTCCTCCAGGCTCAGGAGGAGGGGCTGGGGAGCTGCTGGCTCGGCTGGTTCAACGAACGCGCGGTGAAGAGGCGTCTGGGCCTTCCGCGCGGTTCAAAGGTCGACATACTCATCAGCCTGGGCTATCCCGCCGGGGATGTCGAAAAACGCGAGCATGCGAGAAAGCCGCTCAACCAGATCAGACGGTTCTGCACCGCGCGGTAGGGCGGGGGTTACGCATAAAGCCCCGCGACGCAGCCCGACGACCATGCCCACTGGAGATTGTAACCGCCGAGGTGCCCGGTGACGTCAACGACCTCGCCGATAAAGTAGAGACCGGGCACCGGGCGCGCCTCCATTGTCCTTGAGTTCAATCCCGCGCTGCTGACTCCGCCGCGCGTCACCTCGGCCTTGTCATATCCCGCGACCCCTTCCGGCATCACCATCCAGCGATGGATCCGTTTCACGAGCAGCTTTATCTCCCCGGTGGTGAGTTGCGAGGGGCGGCGTTCTCCGGGCAGCCCGGCGCAGATCCTCGTCGCGAGGCGGCGGGGCAGGAAACGGCTGAGGAATGCCCTGAGGGAGGATGCCGGCGGACGGTGCCGTGTGATCAGGCCGGGGATATTCATGCCGGGGAGCAAATCGATCACGACCGATTCGCCGGGGCGCCAGTAGGAAGAGATCTGAAGGATCGCTGGACCGCTCAGACCATGGTGAGTGAAGAGCATCCCGCCGGTGAACAACATTCCGCCGCAGCGTACGGCCGCCTCGACACCGACACCGCTCAAACCCCCTATCGCGGCGCAATCGGCGTTCGACAGGATGAAGGGGACAAGTCCGGGCGCCGTCGCGGTGACCTCCATGCCGAAACGCCTTGCGATACGGTAGCCGAGGTCAGTCGCCCCAAGAGAGGGGTAGGAGAGCCCTCCGGTGGCGACAACGAGGGCCGGGGCCCGCGCGCTCCCGCGCGTTGCGGCAACCGTGAACATGTCTGTCCGTTCCACGTTCCCGACGCGTTCCCCTGTTCTCACCGTGACGCCTGCGCGGCGGCATTCCTCTTCGAGCATGGCGCACACGCGGGCGGCGCCCCCGGTGCAGAAGAGCCGCCCGTCCGCTTCCTCCCGGTACCCGATCCCGTGGGAATCGAACAGGGAGATGACATCGTCGGGCCCGTAGCGGGAGAGGGCCGACACGCAAAAGTGCGGGTTTCCCGAGATAAAATGCTCGGGCCCCATCAGCCTGTTAGTGAAATTGCAGCGGCCCCCGCCCGAGAGGCGGAGCTTCCCGGCGGGCCGGCGGCTGTGATCGAGCAACAGGATCCTCCTGCCGCGCCGCGCGGCCTGAATCGCGCACATGAGGCCCGAGGGGCCGGCCCCGAGGATAATGACATCATACACGACCGCTGCCGGATGCATGGATGGATTCTATGAAAAGCCGCGGGGATAGACAAATGGATATTCAATCATGCAATAGGGCAGTTATGGGGGGATGGGGGGATTTCAAGAACTGGGAACAGTCCGGAAGTCAGGGATTACTCAATCGGGGCGATTCCTGTATACTATGCGGCTATGCGTTTTAAAGCGGTTATCTTTGACCTGGACGGAACACTCCTCGATACAATCGAGGATATAGCCGCGTCCATGAACGAGGTTCTCGAACGGCACGGCTTTCCCCCTCACCGGAGCCGGGATTACCCCCGGTATGTCGGCAGCGGTTTGCACGAGCTCGTCCAGCACGTGCTCCCCGTGGCGCGGCGCGATGCCGCAATGGTCGCGAACTGTGCCCGTGGATTCGAGGATGTGTACGCGAGGCGCATGCTGGAGCACACGCGGCCGTACCCGGGTGTCCCGGAGCTTCTCGACGCGCTGCACACGCGCGGTATGCCAATGGCGATCCTTTCAAACAAGCCGGATGGCTTCACCCGCCTGACAGTCAGCGTGCTTCTCGGCGGATGGACATTCGCGGAGGTCCGGGGAGCGCGCGAGGGGGTGCCCCTCAAGCCGGACCCCGCATCCGCCGTGGAGATTGCCGCGTCGCTGCGGGTGCCCCCGGCAGCGATTATGTTCATCGGGGATTCGGGGATCGATATGCAGACCGCCCGCAACGCATCGATGTACGCCATCGGGGTGCTCTGGGGGTTCAGGCCAGTCGCGGAACTTATGAAAAACGGGGCCAAGGTGGTGCTGAAAAAGCCCCGAGACCTGATACCCCTCATCGGAGGGGAACGGGAGGGATCGCCGGGATGAGCGCATCCCCTATATCAGATCATCCCATCTATGCCTTTGCCGCGAGCCGCCAAGCTGGTATAATTTTCCTCTGTAACAAGCAATTGCACCCATCAGCGAAAGGAGCGCCAGATGAAAAGCATCAAGGGAACGCAGACTGAAAAGAATCTCCTCGCCGCATTCGCCGGCGAATCGCAGGCGCGCAACCGGTACACCTTCTTTGCCTCGCGCGCACGGAAGGACGGCTACGAGCAGATCGCGGCCATCTTTCTCGAGGCTGCGGAAAACGAGAAGGAACACGCCAATAGATTTTTCAGTTTCCTCGAGGGGGGAGAGCTCGAGGTATGCGGCGCATTCCCCGCGGGCGTGGTGGGAGACACAGGGGAAAACCTGAAGGCGTCCGCGGGCGGCGAGAATCATGAGTATACCAGCATGTACCCCGGTTTTGCCAGGGTCGCACAGCAGGAGGGATTTCCCGAGATCGCCTCTCTCTTTACCGCCACGGCGACGGTGGAACGGGCCCATGAAAAGAGATATCTCGCCCTGTATCAGAACATCGCGAACAAGCGCGTCTTCCATCGCGACCGGATCGTGAAATGGAAGTGTCGGAACTGCGGCTACATCCACGAGGGCGTCTCGGCCCCCGAAAAGTGCCCGGCATGCCTCCATCCGCAGGAGTATTACGAACTCATGGTCGAGAACTACTGAGGCGGCACCTGCCGCGTTTCCTGTGCGCATTGGGGACCTGATCAGCACAACCCGGCCATTTCTCTCTCTCGAGTTTTTCCCGCCTCGCGAGCGATCCGGATGGCCCGCGTTCTTCAACGCGGTGGAGAGTGTGCGCATAACCCGGCCGCTCTTCGTCTCCGTCACCTACGGTGCAATGGGCAGCACGCGGGAAGACACCCTCGATCTTGTGACCATCCTGCGCCGGCGCTTCGCATTGGAGGCGATGGCCCACCTCACCTGCATCGGCGCCACCGCCGGGAGCCTGCGCTCATTTCTGGACGCCATGGTCGCCTCCGGCATCGACAATGTCCTCGCCCTCCGCGGGGATCCGCCGTCCGGGGAAAGGGACGCGCGCGCCTTCTGCGACGAATACCGCTGCGCGGCCGATCTCGTGAGCTTCATCAGCCGGCACTACCCGCGGCTAGGCATCGGCGTGGCGGCGTACCCGGAGGGACACCCCGAGTCGGCAAGCCCCGATGAAGACCTCTCCTTCCTGAAGGCCAAGCTCGACCGGGGGGCAGATTTCGCCATTACACAGCTCTTTTTCGACAACGCGCGGTATTGGCGTTTCGTTGAGCGGGCCCGCCGGATCGGGATCGACAAGCCGATCATCCCCGGGATACTGCCCGTCTTCAGCATCGGCAGCGTGGAGAAGATCGTCTCCCTCAGCCATACCCGCATTCCGGATGAACTCATGGCGGCGCTGGTCGAGGCGGAGCGACACGGTGGGCAGAAGGCCGTCAGGGATGTCGGTGTGCGCCATGCCCTCGCCCAGGCGCAGGGGCTCCTCAAGGACGGGGCGCCGGGCGTTCATCTCTACACGCTCAACAAGGCCGATGCATGCCTGGAGATCGCGCGCGGTGTGGCGTCCTTCCGCGGCGTGGCCGCCGATACCCGATAAAGGAGAAGGTCATCGATGGACACCGCTTTCATGATGGTCACACACCGATGCAACCGGATATGTCCGTTCTGTTTCTACACCACCGGGCACCTCTCATATCCCGCGCGCGAGATGGGCGAGGGTGAGCTCATGAAATCGCTTGCCTCCCTTGACTCCATCGGGGTGCGGCGGTTGATCCTCACCGGCGGAGAGCCGCTGCTCCGCGGTGAAACGATCCCCCTCCTGCGCAGGGCGGGGGAACTGGGTATGGCGCGACTGCTCCTGACCAACGGCGATCCGTTTGATGATCATCTCGCTGCACAAGTGGCGGCCTGCCGGATCGAGGGGGTCACCCTTTCGGTCAACAGCCTCGCGGAGGCCAGGCGCCTCGATCGGTGTATTCCCCTCCTCCGCAACGGCGGGGCCACCTGGCTGACCGCCACGATAGTGTTCACCGGAAGAAATGCTCGGGAGGTTGATCTCCTCTGCGAGTGGGCGCGTGCGCGCGCAATGGGGATTATCCTGCAGCCGGCCTTCATACCCGGCGGCGCCGTGTGTCTTTCCGAATTCTCCCCACACTCGCTCGACGACGCCGGATGGAGCGTCCTAATACCGCTCCTGGACCGCTGGGCACACGATGCCGGAACAACCCGTTACGCGGAATACATCATGGCCCTCTATGGCCGGGGCCCCGGGGCACGGCCCTCCAGCTGCGGCATGGGGAGCGATACGCTCGTGCTTGACGCCGATGGCATGGTGTACGCATGTTTTCACCGTCGCGATCTCGCCGCCGGAAACATCCTGGAAGAACCACCTGAGGCCATCGCCGCGAAGCTGCGTGCCGCCGCGAGCCGTGTCTGCACGGCCCCCTGCTACGGGGAGCATTGCGTGTCGCTATTTTGCGGCCATCAATCCATTTGACGGCGGTGCAGCAAGTTAGTACATTTACCATGTCGCGCAGCGCATGGAGCCGCCATTTTTCTCACACAGGCATACTCCCGCTCAATCGAGTGGGCAAAATCCTGCCTTGCGCCGGGGGCGCTCGGCATGAGGTGAGCCAGCGTGAGGATCCATTAACGGGCATGACCATGGCCTTCCGGCGAATGGATGAATGCACTACTCTTTGACGGGGGATTGCGGTTCAGAAATGACTATCCGGAGCCGGCCTGCGGGAAGGGCGAATCCCTCGTCGCCATATCCGTGGCGGGGATATGCGCAACGGATCTCGAGATCGTCAAGGGCTACATGGGATTCCGCGGCGTCCCGGGACATGAATTTGTCGGACGCGTCATCCAGAGCGGCCGCCCCGGGCTCAAGGGGGCACGCGTCGTGGGGGAGATCAACTGTTCCTGCGGACGGTGTGACCTGTGCCGCAGGGGCCTGCAAAAGCATTGCCGGTCAAGGACCGTGCTGGGGATCCAGGGGCGTGACGGGGCTTTTGCCGATTATCTCTCGCTCCCGGATGACAATCTCCACATCCTGCCCGGGAAGATTTCCGATCAGGCTGCGGTCTTCGCCGAGCCGCTCGCGGCCGCGTGCCAGGCGTGTGATGATGCGGGGGTGCGGGAGGGCGAAGAGGTCGCGATCCTCGGAGACGGCAGGCTCGGGTTGCTCACGGCCCTCGCCTTCCTTGCGCATGGCACCCGTGTGACGCTGATCGGGACACATCGCCAGAAACTGGCCATTGCCGGGCGGGCGGGCGCCCGGACAGTAGTTTCCGGTGAGGCGGGGCGGGGCGGGCCGTATGACGCGGTGATTGAGGCGACCGGCTCTCCTGACGGGCTGGCGCAGGCGCTCGCCATGGTGCGCCCGCGTGGGCGAATTGTGATGAAGACAACGGTCGCATGCCGGCACGCGCTCTCACTCGCCTCGCTGGTCATTGACGAGGTCTCGCTCGTCGGGTCACGCTGCGGCAATTTTAACGCGGCCATCGCACTGCTTGAACAGGGGCGCGTCGATCCGGAGCCGATGATCAGCGCGCGTTATCCCCTCAGCGAGGGAGAGGCGGCATTCAGTAGGGCGGGGGATCATGACGCGCTCAAGGTGGTGTTTCTCAATTCATGATGGGGGAGTGAAGACATGAAACGATTTATGGTGCTGCTGCTCGCGCTGCCCGCATGGGGCTACCCGGCAGAGATTACACTCCAGGCGCCCGATAAAAGCGTGATCACCGTGAAAGCCCCGGTGATCAGCCGTGACGAGACAGGCGCCGTGTACGCGCAGGGACGCATCGAGGTGACACATAACGCCCTTGTGATCAAGTGCATCGGCACGGCGACGGCCCGCTGCCCGGGAGGGGCATTCGCCTCCCTCGAGACCGAGGGGAATGTCGAGGCGACGGGGTTCGTGCCAAAGGCCGAGATCTTCGTCAACAAGGGCGCCGCACACGCGAAGAAGGAGCGGGGGAGGAAAAAGCGCTTTGGGCTCTTCTGAGAGGGGCAGCAGATGCCTGCTTGATAATATCGTTGCCGCCACCCGCGAGGCGGTTGACAACCGGAAACGCCGTATCCCGCTTCGCCTGATTTCATCCCTGGCGGCAAAGAACAGGACGCGTGATTTCTACGGCGCCCTGACCCGCTCGTGTATCGCGATTATCGCCGAGGTGAAGAAGGCCTCACCCTCGGCAGGCGTGCTGCGCAGAATCTACCGCCCCGCCGCGATCGCGCGCAGTTACGAACTGGCCGGCGCGGCGGCCATTTCCGTGCTCACGGAGGAGCGCTATTTCAAGGGGAACCTCTCACACCTGGGGGAGGTCAAGCGCGCCGTCTCCGTGCCTGTGCTGCGAAAGGATTTCATCATCGACGACTACCAGATCGTGGAGTCGGCCGCCGCCGGCGCCGACGCGGTGCTTCTTATCGCCAGGCTTCTCGCCCCGGGGCTGCTCGCGGAAATGGTGCAGCGGTGCCATGATCTCCTGATCTGCCCGCTCGTGGAGGTTCACAGCGGGGAAGAGATCGCAAAGGCCGCGGCATCGGGGGCCAGGGTGATCGGGGTCAACAACCGCGATCTCGACACCCTCGAGGCGGATATCGGACAGACCGTGCGATTAAAGAAGATGCTCCCCCCGGAGTGCGTGGTGGTCAGCGAGAGCGGGATACGCGCCGCCTCCGATATCAATCGCCTCACCCGCGCGGGGGTCACCGCGTTCCTCATCGGCGAGCAGTTCCTGAGGGACGCGGATCCCGGCAGGGCACTGGACCGTCTCCTCAGGGAGATATAGTAACATATGGTGCGCATCAAGATATGCGGGATCACGACTAAAGACGACGCGCTCGCCGCGGTGGAGGCGGGCGCCGACGCGCTCGGCTTCGTGTTCGCGGAGAGCCCCCGCAGGGTCTCCATGGAACAGGCGCGTGATATCGCGGCGGCGCTGTCGCCGTTCATCTGCACGGTGGGGGTGTTCGTGAACGAATCTCTTGCCCGCGTCCGGAAGATCGCCGGGGGAGCGCACTTAAGCTGCGTGCAGCTCCATGGCGATGAGTCGCCGGCGTATTGCGAGCGGCTCGGCGGCAGAATCATCAAGGCGATCCGCGTCAGGGATGAACGGAGCGTGAGCGGACTGGAGGGCTACCGCGTTTCGGCCTTCCTGCTGGACAGCTATATGCCGGATCAACCCGGCGGCACGGGGCGCGGCTTCCCATGGGAAATTGCTGCGGCGATGGGGCGCATTCCCATCCCCCTGATCCTGGCCGGCGGCCTTACCCCCGAGACCGTCGCCAATGCGATCAGGAAAGCGCATCCATGGGGAGTGGACGTGTCGAGCGGGGTGGAATCCTCGCCCGGGAAAAAGGATCCTGCCCGCATGCGGGCGTTTGTGAGTGCGGTGCGCCTCCCCTGCGCGGAGCAACAGGTATGAAGAAAAGGACATGCTCTCCGGACCGGAGGGGCTATTTCGGCGCGTACGGGGGACGGTTCGTGCCCGAGACGCTTGTCCCCGCCCTCCAGCAGCTGCAACGGGAGTTCACGCGGGCCCGCGGCGATCCCCGTTTCCGGGCCGAACTCCGCGCCATGCTCCGGGACTATGCGGGGCGCCCGACACCCCTCACCTTCGCACCGCGGTTGACCGAAGCGTTCGGAGGGGCGCGCGTGTACCTCAAGCGTGAGGATCTCGCGTTCACGGGCGCGCACAAGATCAACAACTGCCTCGGCCAGGGGCTGCTCGCAAAGCGCATGGGGAAACGCCGCGTCATCGCCGAGACGGGGGCGGGACAACACGGTGTCGCCACCGCGACAGTGGCCGCCCGGCTCGGCTTGCAGTGCCGGGTCTATATGGGCGAGGAGGACACCCGCCGGCAGGCGCTCAATGTGTTCAGGATGGAGCTGCTCGGCGCCACGGTGGTCCCGGTCACGAGCGGAAGCCGCACGCTGAAAGACGCGATAGACGAGGCGATGCGCGACTGGGTCACCAACGTGCGCAACACGCATTTTGTGCTGGGGACGGTCGCCGGTCCCCATCCCTACCCGCTGATGGTGCGGGAGTTCCAGCGCGTCATCGGGCGCGAGACCAGGCGCCAGGTCCTCAATAGCGAGGGGCGTCTCCCCGACTGCCTGATCGCCTGCGTGGGCGGCGGCAGCAACGCCATAGGGCTATTCTACGATTTCCTGGGCGACCCGGCGGTCCGGATGTACGGCGTGGAGGCGGGGGGGCTCGGCGTCAGGAGCGGCAGACACGCCGCGCGCTTCAGCGGCGGAAGGCCGGGTGTGTTCCAGGGAAGCATGAGCTACGTCATCCAGGATAGCGACGGCCAGATTCGCACGACGCACTCGATATCCGCGGGGCTCGATTACGCGGGGGTGGGGCCCGAACACAGCTGCCTCTACGAGTCGGGGCGTGTCCGCTACGACAGTGTCACCGATCGCGAGGCGCTGGAGGGATTCCTCCTCCTGAGCAGCCTCGAGGGGATCAGCCCCGCGCTCGAAACCGCCCACGCGATCGCGTATGCGGCGCGCATCGTGCCGCGCATGAAAAAAAATCAGATCGTCGTCATTAATATCTCCGGGAGGGGCGACAAGGACGTCGAGATCGTCCGCAGCGCCCTTCGCCGGCGCACGGGGGCGAGATGAAGAACCGCATCGATGAACGCTTCGCCCGTCTCGCCCGCGAAGGGAGGAAGGGGTTCATCGCCTACCTCACCGCGGGGGATCCATCGCCCGCGGCGACCGCCCCCCTCGTTGACGCCATCGAGGCGGCCGGGGCGGACATTGTGGAGCTCGGCGTCCCCTTTTCCGATCCCCTCGCCGACGGCGTCGTGAACCAGCGATCCGCCGAGCGGGCGCTGCGGCGCGGCGTGAACCTGGCAACGGTGCTCGAAATCGTCAGGCGGATACGAACGCGGTCGGAAATCCCAATCGTCCTCTTCACCTATCTCAACCCGGTGGTCGCGTACGGATTCGAGCGCTTCGCCGCGCATGCGCAGCGCGCGGGCGTGGACGGGGTCCTCGCCCTTGACCTGCCGCTTGAAGAGGCGGGCCGTTACCGGCGCATCCTCGACGCCCGGGGCATCCGCAGCATTGCGCTGATCGCCCCGACCACCCCCCCCGAGCGCGTGCGCCGCATCGCCAGGCATGCGCGGGGATTCATCTACTATGTTTCACGGACAGGCGTCACCGGGGAACAAAGGCAGATCGCGTTCGATCTGGCGAGGCATGTGCGCACAATCAGGCAAGTCACCACGCTGCCTATCGCCGTGGGGTTCGGGATTTCGACTCCCGCCCATGTCAAAGAGGCAAGCCGGATAGCAGATGCAGTGGTGGTGGGAAGTGCGATTGTGAAGGAGATTGAACGCTGCCGCAGGCCGGCCGCCCTGCCGGCTATTCTCGGCCGAAGGGTGCGGCAGCTCAGCGCCCCTTTGAGGAGCAGATGATATGGCCAGGACACCTTATCCAAGACATGTGTACGCGGTCATCATGGCGGGCGGGGGAGGGGAGCGGTTCTGGCCGAAGAGCCGCCAATCATACCCGAAACAGCTCCTCGCCATATTCGGTGCCCGGTCGATGATCCAGGAGACGGCGAAACGCGTCGCCCCGCTGGTCCCGCCGGATCGCCTGCTCGTGGTCACCAACCGTGTCCAGGCGCCGCATATCCGCCGCCAGCTTCCCCTCGTGCCGAAGGGATCGATCGTCGCCGAGCCGTTCGGGCGCGACACCGCCGCCTGCATCGCGCTGGCCGCGGCCATGATTATGAAGCGCGATCCGGAGGCGCTGATGGTCGTCCTCCCGGCGGACCACGTCATCGGGAATACGCGAAAACTCCTTACCAATCTCCGGGACGCCTGCAGGATCGCGTGGGAGCGGCGCTGCCTCGTGACCCTGGGGGTACCGCCGACAGGGCCGTCCACGGGCTACGGCTACATCCGCCTCGGCCCGAAGATACCCTCGCCCTGCCGCACCTATTTTTCGCTCGCGCGTGGCTTCACGGAAAAGCCGAACCTTGGCCTCGCGCG
>JAPLCY010000222.1 GCA_026391995.1 Candidatus Auribacterota bacterium | reverse complement strand
AAGTACCCACACAAAATGGAAGAGAACCATATTTTATATTTCATGCGGCGCGGACCGCAGGGCAGACTTCAGTCTGCCCGGATACTATACTGCGACTATTGCCCCGAACTTGCATTTCTCGACACAGAGGCCGCAGCGCGTACACGCGTCTGCCTTGATGGCATGCGGTACCGTGCGCCCGCCCTCGATCGCCGCCACGGGACACACCCGGCGGCACGCCCCGCACGCCGTGCAGCGCTCGGCGTCGACGACGTACCTGAAGAGCGCCCTGCACTTTTTCGCGGGGCAGTGCAGGTCCCTGATATGCGCCTCGTACTCGCCGCGGAAGAACCGCAATGTCGTGAGGACGGGATTGGGGGCGGTCTGGCCGAGGCCGCAGAGCGAGGCGATCTTGATTTTCTCCGCGAGCTCCTCGAGCAGGGCGAGGTCGTCCATCCTGCCCCTGCCGGCGACGATGCGTTCGAGGATGTCGAGCATGCGCTTCGTGCCCACGCGGCAGAAGGTGCATTTCCCGCACGATTCATGCTGCGTGAAGGCGAGGAAGTACCTGGCGATGTCGACCATGCAGCTCGAGTCGTCGAGGACGATCAGGCCCCCCGATCCCATGATCGCCCCGCTTGCCTGGAGAGACTCGTAGTCGATGGGGGTGTCAAAGAGGTTTTCGGGCAGGCAGCCGCCGGAGGGTCCGCCTATCTGGACCGCCTTGATCGGCCGCCCGGAACTCGATCCGCCTCCGATCTCGTTGACGATCTCGCGGATGGTGATTCCCATCGGGACCTCGACCAGGCCCCCACGCGCGACGGAGCCCGCGAGGGCGAAGACCTTCGTCCCGGCGCTCCCGGCCGTGCCGATGGCGCGGTACGCAGCCGCGCCGTGGCCGATGATCCAGGGGACGGCGGAGAGCGTCTCGACATTATTGATGCATGTCGGCGCGCCCCATAGCCCCCGCCGGGCGGGGAACGGCGGGCGAAGTACCGGCATTCCGCGCTCCCCCTGGATGGACTTGATCAACGCGGTCTCCTCGCCGCAGACAAACGCCCCCGCGCCCTCCATGATGTCGATTGAGAATTCAAAACCCGCCTTCAGTATCCGCTTTCCCAGGAAACCCTCCCCTGTGGCCTGGGCAAGGGCAACGCGAAGGCGTTTTACGGCGAGCGGGTATTCGGCCCGGACGTAGATATAGCCGCGCGCGGCGCCGATCGCGTAGGCGGCGATCGCCATCCCCTCTATGACCGAGTGCGGGTCTCCCTCGAGGACGCTCCGGTCCATGAACGCCCCCGGATCGCCCTCGTCGCCGTTGCAGATGACATATTTTTCCCGTCCGGGCGCTTCCCGCGCGGCGTTCCATTTTTTCCCCGTCGGGAACCCGCCGCCGCCCCTCCCGCGAAGCCCGGAGCCACTGATTTCACGGATGACCTGTCCGGGGGACATTGCGGCGAGCGCGCGGCGGAGGCTCTCATAGCCGCCGCGGCCTATATAGTCGGCGATGGACTCGGGATTGATGAAGCCGGAATTGCGGAGGATGATCTTTCTCTGCCTGGCGAGATAGGGGAGGGTCGCGGGATCGGTGCGGTCATCGACGACGAGCCATTCCCGCACGGGTGTCCCGCCGGCCAGGTGGTCACGCGCGATTCTCGCGACGCGCTCCGGCGTGAGATTGCCGTAGAGGAATGAGCGGCCTTCCGGGTCCGCCAGCTCCGCGAGTGGCTCGCGGTGGCACATCCCCATGCAACCGGTGATAGAGATCGCCGCGCGCACCCGCGCGCGGGCGGATTCTTCCCTGAATGCGCGCATGACGCCTTCCGCGCCCGCGGCGATGCCGCATGAGCTGAATCCGACGGTGATCCTGAAGGTTGACCGCGTGCGGGGGGCCGCGCGCGTGCGAGAATTTATCCGGGGCATCAGCGGTACCTTTCGAGAATCGCGGGGATCCCCGCCGGCGCGACCCTGCCGTAAACGTCGGCGTTGATCATCATCACCGGTGACAGGCTGCAGCAGCCGAGGCACGCGACATGCTGGAGGGTAAAACGCCTGTCGGGGGTCGTGGCGCCGGGGTTAATCTTCAAGAGGCGCCCGATCGTTTCCGAGATCCGCTCGGCGGACGCGACATGGCAGGCGGTTCCGTGGCAGACGGTGATGAGGTGCCTCCCGGCGGGGAAAAGGCGGAATTGCCCGTAGAACGTCGCCACCCCGTACACCTCGGCGGGTGAGAGGGAAAGGGCGCGGGCGATGCGGGTGAGGGCGTCCTCAGGCAGGTAGCCGAATATCCCCTGGCTTTGCTGGAGCAGGGGGATGAGCGCGCCGCGTTTCCCCCGCCGCGCTTTCAGGACGCGCGCGAAGGCCGATTCCTTCCGGCGTGTATGATGTTGAGACGGTGGATTCATCTGTCTATAAGGGGTAGTGGGCTGTCTTTGCAGTCACGGTGCGCGCGCGGTAATCCCAACCCTTTTCACTTTCTGCGTCAGGCCGTTGCGACACCCGCCTTATTGCACGTCAAACTCACGGGCGCCCTCGATATGCGAAAGGCTCGCGATGATCTTGTCGATATCGCCTGTCGTGGGGAACTTGGCGATCGCCTCGATCTCGATCTCGTTCTCTTCGAGGTGCTTTGAGACATTGATGGATTTCACGTCGATATTGAGTTCGCCGAAGAGCCGTTTGACCTCGTCCACGAGGTAGGGGCGGTCCTTCGCCTTGATGTGGATGGTGCGGATGGAGATTTGTTGGAAGAAGTGCTTTTCGAAGAGGTCCAGAAGCATGAGGGCCGCCAGGATCAGCGCGGTCGCGGCGACGGCCGCGGTGTACTGTCCCGCCCCCGCGGCGAGGCCTATGATGGCCACGGTCCAAAACGAGGTCGCCGTGGTGAGGCCGCGCACGTTGACGCCGTAGCGGAGGATCGCCCCCGCCCCCAGGAATCCGATGCCGGAGATTACCTGGGCCGCGAGTCGCGAGGGGTCTCCGTTGGGGGGCGCTCCCAGGTAAATCGAGAGGCACATGGCGAGGGCCGAACCCACGCAGAGGATGGTGTGGGTGCGAAGCCCCGCCGGCTGGTGGTGGCGCTCACGCTCGAGCCCGATGAGGGCCCCGAGCACGGCGGCGACAACAAGGCGTGTGATAATTTGCAGTTCGCTGATCATTTCACGGCCTCCTTGAGGAAATTATTGTACCCCGAACGGGGTGTTCCGTCCATCCCTATCGCGTCCGGATGGCGGGGCTGGTATACTACATCCAGCACAGGAGGAGGGGGGCATGCAGATCGGACTCATGGCGGATTCGCACGAGCACATGGATATGATCAGGCAGGCGGTTGAGCTCTTTAACCGTGAGGGAGTGGAATGGGTGCTCCACGCGGGGGATATTATTTCGCCGATCACCGCGAAGGAGTTCAGGGGATTGAAGGCGAAGTTCACCGCCGTATTCGGCAACAATGACGGTGACAGGCTTTTTCTCAGAGAGCGTTTCAAGGATATCGGCGAGCTTCACGAGCGGAAGTGGGAGGG
>JAPLCY010000281.1 GCA_026391995.1 Candidatus Auribacterota bacterium | reverse complement strand
ACACCCAGGGGCGGAGCGAGCCGGTCATCCTGACGAGAACGATTTCCGGCATGGCGAAAGAGAACGGCTCTCCCGCCATCGCCGCGGCGACATCCAGGCCCCCCGCACCGATGGCAAGCATGCCCAATCCGCCGGCCGTGGGGGTGTGGCTGTCCGAGCCGAGGAGCGTGTGCCCGGGGGCGGCGAACCGCTCGAGGTGCACCTGATGGCAGATGCCGTTGCCGGGCCGGGAGAAGTGGACGCCGTAGCGCGCCGCCGCGCTTTGCAGGAAACGGTGGTCATCGGCGTTCTGGTAACCGGTCTGGAGGGTGTTGTGGTCGACGTAGCTCACCGAGAGGCGAGCCCTTGTCCTTGCCAGGCCCAGCGCCTCGAATTGAATAAAGGCGAGGGTGCCGGTGGCGTCCTGCGTGAGGGTCTGGTCGATCCGCAGCGCGATCTCGCGGCCCGGCTTCATGCATCCGGCAGCGAGGCGTGAGGCGATGATTTTTTCGGTAACGGTTCTGGCCATGCGGCTACTTGAGCGAGATGCGGAGCGTGCCCTTGACCTTCTCGATCCTGATCTTGTCTTCCCGGGCGAGCCAGCCGATCGCCATTTGGAGGACATCGTACGGCGCCTTGAGATGCTTGATCAGTTCGGTAGGCGTGGCCTCGCCATGTTTCTGGATGAAGCCATACACCATGCCGGCGGTTTCGCCTATTTTTTCCCAGACCATTCGGGCGCCTCCCTTCTCCCTTCTGGAGATTCAGTCTCAGCTCTGCAATCTCGGGCTGTTACGTGCATAATACCATGTAGCGTTAGAAAGTGGAAGTTCATCTGATCTGATTTGGTAAGGCCTCAGTCACAGAGGCAGGCTAACAAAATAATTCGTGAGGAGCAGAATCACAAAAATCTGAGACTCGAAAAAAGTCTAATTTCCTGTTGAGCAAAACACTAACGGAGAAAAAATGAGGAAACTCCTCCCAATAACCGGTTGATGCTTTAAGCCGAAAAGGGTATTCTAAAGGCATGACAAAAAAAGAGAAGATGATCCAAGCTATGCAGGGGCTTCCAGATGATGCATCGATAGAAGACGCGATGGAGCGTCTTCTGTTTCTTTCGAAGATCGAAAGGGGGCTCCAGCAAGCCGACGCCGACAAGGCACTTTCCCATGCTCAGGTCAAGGAAAGGATGGCGAAATGGCTGAAGTGAGATGGACTCCGCAAGCAGCTGATGACCTGGAGTCTATCACTGAGTTTGTTGCGCAAGACTCGCCACACTACGCCCGGTTGTTCGCCACAGACGTTGTTGAGGCTGTTGAGCGGATTGCTAATTTCCCGAATTTGTGCAGGATTGTACCGGAAAGGAACGACCCTTTTATCCGTAAGGTTATCCTAGGAAGCTATCGTATCGTCTATCGGCTCCCCGCCGAACTTGTCGAAATTCTTACGATTCATCACGGCGCTAGATTGCTTGACCCATCCAAGCTGCGGTGAAGTTGCCAACCATGCGCTGTACCTGAGATGAGCCCTTCTCCGACCCTCAGTCTTCGGTGAACAGGCGCCGGTTTACATGGTCAGCAACCCCTTTCTTTATCAGCTTAAGGGACGGTACACATGGTATGCCGTTATCGTATGGCACGGAACAAGCCCGTTCGATCAGCGCTACTGGCTGAGCAACCTGGCCACAACTGAGATTGAGGTTAAACAATAGCATTTAAAGTTCTTTCATGGTCGAGCCTTAAATATCAAGCGGCACTTTATCTGAAGAAACCCAAGCTTCACATTGTCCCAGTCCGCAAATGTGCGGATAGGGATCTTATGATTTAACCCATCTTCTACAGTTCAAAACACGAGTATGTTCATTACGAACGAGTTACGGAGACACGAAAAACCTTTGGCACTACATTTTGCTTTCCTGAGATCGCGCGGTATAGTCCCCGTATCGTCGGCGGGACCGCAGTCCCCCTGATGCTTCCGTCAGCCGCTCCAGGAGCGGGCGCCCGATCAGCGGGCGGGAAGTGAACCCGGCCTTTGGAGTGCGGCAAAGATCTCCTCGTTCGAGATGACCCGTGCCGCGTAGCGGGAGAGATAGTCGAGCGTCACGCGTTCGTGATCGGCGTCATAGGTGTCGACACAGTCGCGGGCGATGATGATCGGGTAATCCCGCTGGTAGGCGTCCAGGGCGGTGACCCGGATGCAGGCGTGCGTCATGAATCCGGCCAGGACAAGGGTGTCGTAGCCGCGCGTCTGGAGGAGGCGGTGGAGCTCGGTCCCGTAGAAGGCGCTCCACCGGGTCTTGTGGAGGACTGTTTCCCCCGGTCGCCGCTCAACCTTCTCGCGAAACGGTCCTGGGGCTTGAGCAGGGGGAAGAGTTTCGGGAAGTCCTTCTGGAGGTCGATGAGGAGCAAGACGGGGTTCATAGTTTTTACCGGTGGACGCGCGATGGTGGTGTTTATATCACATCCCCCTGTTCGCGGGCAAGGTATTAGGCGCGGCAGGCCTCCGATGTGTTCTGTGCCGGGCTTGTCCGCTATTCCGGGGCGCGGCGGGAAAGCCCGAGAAAGAGTTCACATACGGCGGTGGTGCCAAGGAGGATGCTGCAGACAAGGAACGGTGCGCGGAGCCCGATACACTGGGCAAGCACGCCCCCCACGAGGGGGCCGAGCAGGAAGCCTGAGCCGACCATGAATTCATGGATCCCGGTCCTCGTGCCGACGCTCCCCTTGGCGCAGAGGCTGTAATAGATGCTCGAGTAGTAGGACAGACCGAGGGCGCAGCCCAGCAGGGGAAATGCGATCGTGAGAAGCGGCACCGACGACACGCTGAACACCATCAGCATCCCGCCGGCCGCCGCGAAGTGGACGATGACCAGCGGGGCGTAGCGATGGTGCCAGAAGGCATGCGCGCGGAGGATCAGGAAGAAGATTGATTGTACCGCACCCACGAGGAAGAGAAGATACCCGATGAGCTGGGGGGAAAACCCCCTCCCCACAGCGAGTTTCGGGTAGATCGACTGTATGTTGGAGAGCGCGAACCAGCAGATAAAATTTGCCCAGAGGGCCGTCGCCAGGAATCGGCCCGGGGGGCGCGCGCACTGTTCCGCGCCGCCGTCCGGGGAATCGTCCGAGGGCGCGGCCTCGCCGCCGCTCGCGCGCATGAGGAGCACGAGCATGACCAGGTTCGAGAGTATGCCGTAGCACCAGGGGAAGCGGTAGTCGAGGGCGTAGAGGCTGCCGCCGATGACGGGGCCGATCATGATCCCCAGGCTCCAGGAGAGATTGAATATCCCCAGCCGGTGGGAGAGCCTCCCGGGGTTGCCCGCCTCGGCGCACCACGCCTGGAGGGGGGGCCAGAAGAACGCCGCGCAGAAGCTGCCGCAGGCGGCGATGATAAAGATGTCCTTGATCTCCCGCACCATGAAGATGCTTATGGACCCCAGGAGGCCGAGCTCGAGCGGACTCGCGCCGAAGCGTATGGCGAGGAGGGGCAGGGCGACCACCATGACGCCGGTGGAGCAATTCATGATCAGGGCAAGGACGTAGAGCAGGCCGGGGCCGTACATCAAGGTGTTCCTCCGTTCATCCGGATATTCCGAAGCACCCGATTGGCCTGGACGGGGAGATGCCGTCAAGGAATCAGGTTGGTAAGAAAAATCAGGCGCACTACACAGTTTTCGGGTGTTTCGGGCTGCACAGGGTGGCGGTGGTCAGAAGTTGAAGCGGATCTTCTTATCAGCCTCGGGCTCGATGATGACGTCCTTGCCCATGACCTTGACATCCCTTTCCCTCCCGATATCGTCACTGTACTTCTCGTAGGTCTTCACGCCCTTTCCGATGGGCGTGTTGTCGACGGTACCGCACCCCGGGAGGACCCAGATGCAGCCCACGGCCAATGCGGAGAATAGTATTGTACGCATGGGAACAATCCGGTGCGTGGTTACGTCTGGTCTTTGGTGACCAGCTTGAGGTTGCCGATGTCCGCATTCGACTTGTTGCCGTCGAGGTGGATCACCTTCTCGCGGCGCCGGAGGGACCTGCCCAGGTGCTGCTCCATAACGAGCCGGTGCAGGTACTTCCCTTTGTCCTTGCCGGCGGTGACGACGATCGAACCGTCAGGCCTGACGAAACGGCCGCCCTTCCAGCGGTGATGACGTTGCCCCGAGGGAACTCCCTTGAGCGCGACATTGAACTTCTTAAGATGTACGTAAATGGTCCCCGGATCCACATCGCACTCGACCGCGATTTCCTTGAGTGTCTTGCCATCCTTGAGGTAGCGCTGATCGAGCCATTCCTTGCTCTGGTATTTCTTCTCGGGGGGATGGAGGCCGAACTCGATTTTTTTCAACGAGGCGTACTGCCTCGTGAATCCGAAGGTCCTGCCGATCGCATCGAGCGTCTGGCCCTCTTCGAGAAGTGCCTTGAATTTAGCGTAGCCGCCGTTGGTGCCGTAACGCTTGTCAAATCTCTGCATTGCCTTCTCAATATTCTGTGTCATTCTTCCCTCCGTTGGCATATCATATTCCCCATAATCAGTGAAGCTATCATAAAAGGCGGGTAATGTCAAATATATCTCTTTATTTTTGATATTGAGTGTGCTATTGTTTAGCATAACACACTGCATTCCAGTAAGAAGCATTAATGAAGGAGGAGGCTTATGACACGGTATTATTTACTTGTCACATTGTTGGGGCTGCACATTGTGCCTGGAGTGTATGCCGCCGATGAGGGCAAGGTCTATCCGTTCAAGAGCGCGATAATAACCTACAAAATCAGCGGAGCGATGCAGGACGGGACGCAGACATTACACATAGATGACTACGGGAAGAAGACCCGGACCGAGCGAACGACGACATTGAAAATCATGGGGATGCAAAGAAAGGATTCTTCGCTGGAGATCGACGATGGCATCAACCATTACCGGATCGATCTCATCGCGAAGACCGGCGAGAAGTCGCCAAGTTTCTCCCGGAGGGCAGATGAGCTTTTGAAATCCATGAGCCCTGCGCAGAGGGAGAAGCTCGAGGCCGTGGGGGGCGAGCTGACGTCGCTGAAAATCAACGCCCCGGTACCGCCGGACATGTTCACGCCGCCATCGGGTGTCACGATTCGAGAAGGGGCGCCGCCGGGAGGGGAGAGGCCCGATCAGAGCCGGTAACCCGCCGCGGCCATTATCGCCCGCAGGGATTGGAGGAATGGAGACGCATCGCCGGTTTCGAGCAGCGAGCTCCCCTCGAGGCTTCGCCGGGCGATCTCCGGGTCCCGCGCGAGCCTTCCGAGGCATGGCGGTCCGTCCCCGCGGGTGAGCGAGCTGAAGCGCTCGGCGGGGTAGTCATACCCTTCCACGAGATAGAAGTTCTTGTAGGTGATGCCGATCTCCTCGATGACCTTCTTCGCCCTCCATGCGCTGTCGAGCGCCTTTTTTGACGCCCCGATGAGGGCGAAGACATCGTCGACGCCGGCGGTGATCCGGCGGTTGAGGTGCTCGAGTCCCGCGGGCGAGTCGATCAGGACGTAGCGGTAGTTTGGCTCGAGGCGCGCGATGAGCCCCTTCAGTATATTGTTCGGCTGGCAGTAACACCCCTCCGTCCATTTGGTCCCCAGGGCGAAGAAGTCGAATCGATCCCCTTCGTAGAGGCCATGCTGGCTGAGAAGATAATCGAGTTTCTTCGCGAGGGGCGCCGAGCCCAATCGCTCCTCGATCGTGCCGGCCTTGATATCGAAGAGAAGCTCCGAGATCGTCCTGACGCCTTCCCGGTCCAGGTCGAGCCCGACCATCTCGGCGAGGTTCTGATCCGGATCGGCGTCGATGAGGAGGATCGGCCCCTGTGGCATGAGGAGGCGGGCGGTCCCCGCAATGAAGCAGGTTTTTCCGACGCCCCCGCGCCCTACGGCAACGATTTTCTTCATGGGATTTCTGTTCTACGTTGAACCAGATAAACACTCGCGGCACAACGCGAGGTCGGCGGCGAGAATCCTTCGCGCCGTCGCCTCGCCCCTGTCCGGGAAATGGTCCGGCATCAGCTCGAGCGTGATGTGCCCCGCATAGCCGCTCCGCGCCACGTGGCGCAGGAATTGCGCGAAATCTATCCGTCCCTCCGCCAGCGGCTGGTGTTCCTTGCCGTTGAAGTTCGACACGTGGATGAGGGCGAGCTTCTGCTTCATCCGCTCGAACTCCTCGATGGGGTTTCCGCCGCCGGTGGCGAGGTGCGTGGTGTCGAGGACGAGATAGCGGAAGCGGCGCAGGTACTCCCATGTGTTCCCGACGAAGCAGGACTTGCTCAAGGGTCTGAGCAGCCTGTTGCGCCAGCCGCGGCGGTCCACGTCGTAGATGATCCCCGTGTGCATCGGGACGCCGAGGGGACCGAGGATTTTGCAGGCGTGCGGCATGTTCTCCACCGCGAGCTTCACCGCTGTGCGCTCCTGGATGCGGGGGATCTCCTCGTCGACCCAGCGGATGTATCGCCGCTCGGCGAAGAAGGGAAGATGCAGCACCACCAGCTCGGCGCCGATCTCGGCCGCGAGCCTGATCGAGTTCTCCATCCGGACGACGGGGTCATTGCCCCACACAGTATCCACGAAGCTGAACGGCGAGTGGAGGGAGGGGATCGGCATCCGGTAGCGTTCGGCCAGGCGGCGGAGGTACAGGGGGTCTGTCGTATCCCACCGGTCGTCAACGATCACCTCGACGCCGTCGAAACCCAGATCGGCGGCGATATCGAATACCCGGTCGAGTTCGTAAAATCTGAGCGAGCCGATTGAAAGCAGCAGCATGCCCCATGCCCCCGTGCAAGAGTGCGATCATACGGTATTGAGGCTTTATTTGGCAAGCCAATTATTGTAGACTGCTCACCGTAGCCAATCGTGGAAGGCGGCCGACGCGATTGACAAATATATAAGAAGAAGGTGACCGCGTATATCGTACATAGTACTTCGCACTTCGCAACCGCATTATGATATTCGAAGTACGATGTGCGAGGTGCCAAATACAAGGTACGATGTACGAATGGTGACGGGATAGTATTATGAAACAGCCGCAGCACACGCTTATCAGGGCGCGTTTCCTGATTCCTTTGAGCGACGCGCTCGGCCGCGCACACCGTATCGCCGACGGCTACGTCCTCGTGTGCGGCAACAGGATCGCCGAGGCCGGCCGCTACACCCCCGAGATCGGGAAAGGGCTTCTCTCGCGGCACGGCAAGGATCTGAGAATAATCGGCGCGCCGCCCGGCTCCGCCGAGATCCCGATGATACACGGGGTACTCCTCCCGGGCTTCGTGAAGGCCCACGGCCACGACCACGAGTCGCCGATCATCGGCATTGCCAAGGACGAGCCGCTCACACACTGGCTTGACCACGCCGTCAATCTTTTTATGGGATTTCTCGACGAGCGCGCCGACGCGCTGAAGCATGAATTCTGCTGTTCCCCCAGCATGGTCGCCTACCGGAAGGCGCGTCTGGACGACGTCTGCTACGGCATCACCTCGGCGCTCACGCACCACTGTAACTTCAATAAGTACCATGTACGCGAGCTGGTCGAGGCAAACCGCGAGGCCGGGACCAGGCTGATCATCGCCGTCGGGAGCCAGGACCGGCATTACGATGCCCGCATCCTCGACAAGGCTCCTTCCGCGGTCGAGCGCATGGACCGGTACGCCGCGGAGTTTTCCTCAGAAACGCGGGTGCACGTCATTCCAGGCCCCGACCAGTTTTTCTCGAACGGCCCGGAAATCCTGAAGGGGCTTAAACAATGGGCGCGCGACCATGGCACGCTGATCCATATCCACTCCTCGGAAGAGCCCGGCACGACGAGGTGGTTCACCGAGACGTACGGGATGACCGAGGTGGAGTACGCGAGGCGAATAGACTTCCTGGACAACCACACGATGCTCGCCCACCAGGTGAACACTACCGACCGCGACCTTGATACCATCAGGAAAACCGGCGCCATGGTGGTGCACAACCCCCTCGCCAATACCATTCTCGGCTCGGGGATGCCGCCCGTGGTCAGGATGATCGAGATGGGGATCCC
>JAPLCY010000374.1 GCA_026391995.1 Candidatus Auribacterota bacterium | reverse complement strand
GAGCCGCCCGATGGCGCTGTAGCCGTTGGCGTCGCGCCCGGGGACGGGGCGGCGGCGCTTGTTATCGCCCCCGGGCAGGGTGGCGTACTTTTCGAGGAGGCTCCGCTCGGGCTTGCCGATCCCCTCGAGCCTCCGGTGGACGGGCGATGAGAACGGGATGCGCGACACGAAATGGTAGCCGGAGGCGGTGGTATCGCTGATATGCGGGATCCCGTACGAATCGAAGAAGCGCTCGATGGCATCGTAGACAGGCTCCATGAGGCCGAAGTAGTGGAGCTGGTTCCGGTAGAGATCGGTCCACGAGTCGAGATTGTAATACTCGACATCCCAGATGGCAAGGGTGGCCTCGGTGTCCCAGACCGCGCGGTAGATGTCGAGCGCCTCGTCCATGAGCCCGCCGAGCCCCGCTTCGTGGGTGAGCCGGAGTGGCCGCTGATACCCCTGCCGCACGAGGGCCTCCCCGGACCCCACCATGTATTCGCAGGTGAACGGGCTGCCGCCGCAGAACTCCCGGATTCTGGCGCGGACCGACTCATCGCGATAGTAGGCGCGTATGGCGTTGCACTCGGCCTCGGACATGACGGCGCTGAACATTCTCATCGGCGGGCTAGAACTTCCCGTTCCAGTGGTACATCCCGAGGCTGTAGCCGCAGTTGGGTTGCCAGCAGAAGCCCTTCTCGAGGTGGGAGACGCAGTTGTGGTCGACCATCTTGTCCACGCCACTTGCGATCAGGCCGGAAAAGATCCTGACGTAAAACGCCGAACGCGACCCCGCGTCGAAGTGCTCCCACTGGTTCGGCCCCCAGCCGTAATTCCCCTCCCACTTCGACCGCACGAGGCCGGCGATGTGCTGGGGGTGCCAGCCGAGGGCGAGGAGGCAGCGGGTGAGGGTCTGCAGGTTGGTGGGCTTGAGCAGGTTGTCGTTCGGGACGCGCAGGCTATGCTGGATGCACGGCGGCAGCACGCGGATGTCGAAGGAGCGATAGGTCCTGTCCCACTCGGTCCAGGGATCCTGCTGTTCGCTGTCGAACCACTGGTGGAAGCGGCAGAGCTTCGACTTCTGGTAATCCTCGATCACCTTCTTGAGGTTGACCGTGAAGTCGGGGATGAAGCAGTAGGTCGAGCGCGCGTAGTCGGCCGTGTGTCTGAAGTGGCGCCTCAACCCCAGGCACTCGTCGAGGCTGAGTTTTCCGCGCGGAATGGCGACCTGCACCGGCGTCCCCTCCGCGATCCCGTCCCCGACCTTGTAGCGCTGCACCTTGTGCTTCTGGTGGGTGGAAAAGGCGCAGCGGAGGTCGCGCATGTAGATCGGGTCCCCGAAACAGGAAAGGTCGAGGGATACTGCCTCCCTCCCCCCCCGCGTTCTCCCCACCGCCACATCGGTCATCATCATGGGCAACGGCGTCGCCGCGGCCCTGATAATCTCATGGGCGAGGAACTCCATGACGCGCCCCATCCCGTCGAACGACCGGCCGTGGCGCAGCGACACCTTGCGGTGGCGTTTGTTCACCGTTACCCGGTATTTCCCCTCGAGGGAATCGATAGTCTTGCCGAGGCTTTCGAGTGTCAGGTCGGTTTTGGTGCCCGACTGTATCTGAAACGAAAAATGGTACCCCTGCCCCGTCATGAGCACCATCGGCTGTATGCCATAACGCGCGTAGATCTCCTTGATCGCCTTGTACACCGGCTCGAGTTTCTTGAACACCCCGGACTGGTTCAGGTACACCTCGCCGG
>JAPLCY010000137.1 GCA_026391995.1 Candidatus Auribacterota bacterium | reverse complement strand
AGAACTTAGGCGACATGCAGACCCTCGTGCGCGAGGTCCTCATCTCCTCCGCGGTGGAGCGCTACATCATCGACATCGTCACCGCGACACGGCCCGATCGCACGAAGGCCGCCCGCGGCGACGGGCGCATGGCCGACAAGTACGTCAGCTACGGATCGAGCCCCCGGGGGGCGCAGGCGCTCGTCCTCGCGGCCAAGGTGGTGGCGTTGCTCGACGGGCGCGCCAATGTGAGCTACGAGGACGTCGACCGGATGATCTTCCCCGCGCTCAACCACCGGGTCGTCCTGAATTTCGAGGCGGAGGCGGACCGCATCGGCGCCCGCGATATCCTGCGGCAGGTGCGCGACGAGGTCCGCGAACGCCATGGCGGAAAGGCCTCGTGACCGGCATGAGCGCCCCCGGCCTCACCGCGCTTTTTTCGAGCGAATTTCTCCAGCGGCTTGAGGCGCTCTGCATCCAGAGCCTGAAAGAGTTCCGCACCGTCCGCAAGGGGGACCGGATCGCCCGGATCAGCGGCACGAGCATCGAGTTCGCCGACTACCGGAAGTATTTCCCCGGCGACGAGATCCGCCACATCGACTGGAACATCTACGCCCGCACCGAACGCCTCTACCTCAAGACGTTCAAGGAGGACATCGATTTCTCCACCCATGTCCTCATCGACGCGAGCAGGTCGATGCTCTTCCCCGTGGAGGACGGGAAGTTTGATTACGCCCGCAAGCTCGCGCTCGCCCTGAGCTACATCGGTCTCTCGACGCACTCGAGCGTGAAGGTGGCCGCGTTCTCCGATCTTGAAACCTCCGGGTCGCTCAGCAACACCTCGTTCATCAACGGGACGCCGTTTTTCACCCGGCGGAACGGGATATTCTCGATCCACGACTACCTCTTCGGCATCAGCCCGGGAGGGGGGACGGATTTTTTCGGCTACCTGAACCGCTACACGAGCCTCACCAGGGGGCACCGCGGTGTCTTCATCATCCTCTCCGACTTCCTCTTCGAGCCCTCGGCCCGCCGCCGCGGCCTCAACCTGCTCCGCTACCATAACTACGACGTGAAGGTCATCCAGGTCCTCGGGCCGCGCGAGATGGACCCGTTCCGCGGTCTCTCCTCTGCGGAGGTGGTGGATGTCGAAACGGGCGAGCGGCGGGTGGTCTCCGACACGAGCGCGTTGCGGCGCGAGTACGCGGCGGCGCTCGAGGAGCATATCAAGGACTTGCGCGACTTCTGCCGTGCGAACCGGATCCGCCACACCATCGCCCTCACGGACCGTGATTTCGAGACATTCGTGTTAAGAGAGCTGCCGCGCATCGGCATCATCAAGTGACCATGGGACTCCTGAACCTCCTCGGACTCGGCTACCTCGCTTCGGTTCCCGTCCTGATCTATATCTACTACTACAGCAGGAAGCGGCGGCGGGTTGAGATCTCCAGCATCATCCCCTGGCGGCGGTTGCGGGAGAGCGTGGTCCGGAGCAGCCTGTTCAAGGCCGACCTGCTTTTTTATCTCCAGCTCGCCGTCCTGCTCCTCCTGGCGGCGGCGGCCAGCCGCCCCTGGTGGCGGCGGGCCGAGGCGCCGGCCGCGCGCCATCTGGTGTTCGTGATGGACCGCTCCGCCAGCATGCAGGCCATGGAGGGGCGGCTCCCGCGGTGGGGGCTCGCGCGCGAGAGGGCGCTGCGCGCGCTCGGCGGTCTCCGCGATGCCGATCGTGTCACGCTCATCGCCTCGGGCGCCACGCCGCGGGTCCTCGCCTCGCGCGAGGGCGGGGGAGCGAGGATCGAGGAGTTGCTGCGGACGCTCGAGCCCAGCGATGCCCCCGACACCATCGCCCCCGCGCTCTCCATGGCCCTCTCCCTGCTGCGCGACGGCAGGAAGGCCGCCTCCGGTCCCGTGACCGAGCTCCGCGTATTCACCGACAGGAGCATGGTGTCGCTGGGGTTCGGAGCGCTCGCGCGCGACTCGGGAATCGCGATCGAGCAGGTCGGCTCCCCGAAGGGCAATGCGGCGATCACCTCCGTCACGGCCTACACCGATCTTTTTGCCGCGCGCCAGCAGGTATCCGCTTATGTCACCGTCGAGAACCTGTCGGACCGGCAGTTCAACGGGTCGCTAACCGCCTCCGTGAAAGGCGCGCGCATCGGCTCGCGTGAAATCTCGCTTCCCCCCGGCGCCGCCCTCACCACGAAGGCGGGGGAGCGGTTGCCGGAGGGGATCCTCGATATTGAGCTGTCGCCCCCCGACGCGCTGGCCGTGGACAACAGGGCCCGCGCCCTCATCACGGGCAGGAGGGATGCGCGCGTGATCCTTTACACGAGGGACGGGAAGTGCGCGCAGGCGTTTCGCGAGATCGCGGCGGCCATCCCGCACCTGACGCTGGATGTCGCCCCCCCCGAGCGTTACAACGCCGGTGCCGCCGCCTCCTGCGGCGTGGCGATCTTTCACAGGTGCGAGCCGGAGGTGGAGCCGGTGACCAATCTCCTCCTCATCTGCCCGCCGGTAAAGAGCAAGCTCGTGAAGGCACGCGCCGAGTGGGTTCCCGGGGTGAGCTTCCTGGATTGGGATGACCACCATCCGGTGGGGGAGAACCTGCGCGGGCTGCAGGGGATACCGCACAGCGGCGCGCGACTGGTCGCACCGCCCGCATGGGCGATCCCGGTCGTCATCTCCGCGACGGCGGGCGGGGACATGCCGCTGGTCATGTGCGGGGAATATCGCGGGCGCAGGGTCGCGGTGATGAGCTTCGACATGGCGGAGATCGAGCTCAGGAAGAGCGGCTCGCTGCCGGCGCTCCTCCTGCTCCTCAACACGCTCAAATGGCTTAACGCGGATGAGCGGGGCATGATCGGCACGGGCGAACAGTACGTCACGCTCATTCCTGAGGGCGCGGGGACGACCGCAGCGGGCACGGCGTGCACCGTCATCAATCCGCGCGGCGAACGGGAGACGGTGCAGGTGAAGAGCGGCGATCCGCTCGTCTACGGCGACACCGATTTCGCCGGACAGTATCTGGTGACCGGGGGGCTCACGCAGCGCTCGTTCGTGGCGAACCTCTNNCGCGACACCGGGGGGGATGATCGTGTCGTTGCCGAGGAAATCGTTGCCATGAGCGTGCACGCAGCGGCCCCGCCGGACAGGAGCGGGTTGTTCCTGTGGGGGGCGTTGTTGCTGATGATGATTGAATGGGGAGCGTTTGCCTTTATCCGCAAGTCGGCGACGAGGAGTGAAGAGGAATGAGCTGGCGAAACGGCGGAGAATGAAAGGCGAAACGGCGAGACGGCGAAAAAGAATATGAGTATGACGCACCACATCATACAAATGGCGACAAGGCTGGGGCTTGAATTCACCAGCCCCCGCTACCTGCGCTACCTCTGGCTGATTGTGCCCGTGGTGGCGATGAGCGCCCTGGCGGTGAAGACGGTGCGCCTCTCGCGGATAGTGCCCGCACTGATCGCCCGCACCATCGCCCTCTTTCTCATAATCGCCGCGCTTGCCGGCGTGAGCAGGAAGGGTTCGGCGGTCCGGCAGCCCACGGTGCTCGCGGCCGTGGATGTCTCCGACAGCATGGGTGCGGAGGGGAGGAAATGGGCGAAGGCCCGGGCGGTCGAGCTTTTCAACGGCCCCGCGCGCGACGCCGTGAAGGGGGTCATCCTCTTCGCCCGGGGGAGCGAGATGCGGGAACCCCCCGGACTGACGGTCGGCGACGATGCCTTTATCCCGGCGATAGCCAGCGATGCCACCGATATCTCTTCGGCCATACGGGCCGCGACACTCGCCATCCCCCGCCCGGGGTCCGGATGCCTCGTCATCTTCAGCGACGGCAACCAGAATTCAGGCGACGCCCTTTCCGGCGCCGCGTCCGCGTCGCGCGAGGGGATCAGGATAGATTGTGTCGCCCTCCCCCGCGGCGGCGCGGCCCGCGTGGAGCTCGCCAAGCTCGATCTTCCGGAAGAGGCGAACATCACCGAAATGTTCACGATCAGGATCGTGGTGTCACACCGCGGCTCCCGGGGCGCGCGGGCCATGCTGAGCCTCCGCGACGGCGAGAAGGAGATCAAGGAGTGGGCGGTCGCAGTCCAGCCGGGAACGAACGCATTCGAACTGCCGTACAGCATCGGCGCGCCGGGCGTTCACCGGATCACCGTCGCACTCACCCCCGACGGGGGCGCGCCGGAGGTCATGGCGTCGCCGATTCTCGTGATCGACAAGCCGAAGGTGCTCTGCGTGAGCGGGAGCGGGGAGGGGAAAAACTTCCTCGCCGAGGCGGTCGGCGCGCGCGACATCGACGTGAAGGTGGGCGGCTCCGAAATCATGCCGCTGTCGGCGGACCGCCTCGCGCAGTACGACTGCGTCATTCTCTCCAGCCTCCCGCGCCGCTCCCTCACCGACGCGCAGATGAAGATCCTCGCCCGGTACGTCCGCGAGGGGGGCGGGCTCATCGTGCTCGGGGGGGCGAACAACTTCGGCGCGCAGGGTTATCGCGGGACGCCGATCGAAGAGGTCCTCCCGGTCACCATGGAGGAGGGGGTGCCGTTTGAGCGCGACACGAAGGTACGCCTCTGCATCATCCTGGTGATCGACAAATCCGACAGCATGGGCTGGTTCGGCGGCTCGAAGATCATGGCGGCCCGCCGGGCGGCGGAGGAGCTGGTGAAGCAGCTCAAGCCGAACGACAGGGTCGGTATCATCTCGTTTGACACCGGCTTTGACGTGCTGGTGCCCCTCGGGGATGTGGGTAACAAGCGCGACTACATCATCGACAGGATCAGGACGATCCAGCTCGGCAGCGGCACGATCATATCGAGGCCCTTGAGGAGCGCCCTTGAGCAGATGATCCCCTCCGACGGGAGGGTGAAGCACGTCATCCTCATCACTGACGGCGACCCCAACCCGCCCGATCGCAACATGGCGATCTACCGTCAGATGATCGCCGACTACTGCGCCAACGGCGTGACCCTCTCCACGATCGGTATCGGGCGGCAGGTGCGTGAAATATTCCTTAAGGACCTGGCGATGGCGGGGGGCAACTACTACTACATAGAGGACGCGACGATGCTGCCCATCATCGTCCTCCAGGACACCAGGAAGGTCCTCGACCGGAAGGGCTTCCTGGAGGACACGATCATACCGCGCATGGGAGCGAAAAGCGACATGCTCAAGGGGATCGCCGCCGAGCAGATCCCGAGGCTCAAGGGATACATCGTGACCACCGCGAAGCCCAGGGCGGACGTGGTGCTCTACACCGACGTCCGCAAGATCAGGGATCCCCTGCTGGCGAGCTGGCGCGCGGGCCTCGGGAAGGCGGTCGTCTTCACCTCGGACGCCGAAGCGCGCTGGTCGGCCGAGATGGTCGGGTGGGGGATGTACCGGAAGTTCTGGACGCAGGTGGTCAGGTGGACGATGCGGGCCCGTCCCGAGGAAGAGTACCTCGTGCGGCTTGCGAGTGACGGGGGGCGCGAGCGCCTCGTGCTCCAGCAGTACGGCGCCGTGCCCGGGGACGTCTCGTTCCGGATCGCCATGGGTTCCGGGGCTCACAAGAGGAGCGTGAGTATGCACCAGGTCGCCCCCGAAACATACGAGGGGGAGGTGAAGAATCTCCCGCGGGAGATGGACGCGGTGACGGTGGAGAAGATCGAGGGGGGCAGGGTCGTGAGCCGCAAGGAGACGGCCCTGATCCGCCGCGTTGCACCGCCCGTGGCGGGAGTCGAATCGCAGACGACCGGTACCGACGAGGCGCTCCTCGCCGCCGTCGCCAGGTCTGCCGGGGGTGTTCTCAATCCCGCGATAGAGGGCCTTACATTCACCCCCGAGACGGTGCAGACCACCACCCCACTCGCCGCATGGCTCCTCCCCTGGATATTCATCCTCTTCCTCGCCGACATCGCCCTCAGGAAGTTCCGCCTCTAGCAAGGGCCTGCCCTTGCGGATGACTCTCGCCGGCGCTATAATGATTCCTGCAGGTGAATGTATGATTTCACATATAGGTCGCGGGCTCGTGGCTGTATGCATCCCTATACTGTGCCTGGGGATGTGCGCGAGTCACGCAATCGCACGCTCTGTACTCGACGGCCTCGAGGTCTTCGATGGGGAGAAGGGGAATGCGGAGATACTCATCATCGCCCCCTCGAGCCCGGCTGCGCGCGCGCTGCTCCGGCCGGGCGACAGGATCACGGCGATCGGCGGGGCAAAAATCAAAAACTTGGATGACTACGTCAAGGTGTCACAGGAACTCAGTAACGGTGTCCAGGCGGTAAGCATCGAATACTATCGCGGCGCATCACACCGCACGGCCGAGCTCACGCTCAAGGGGTCGGCGTTGCAGGACAAGTGGGGGGTCACCATCATCCCCTGGCGGGCCTCCGCCGAAGGGCAGGGCGGCCCCGACTACTGGATCGAGCAGGCGAAGAAGCAGATCGCCCGGAACCAGGGCACAACCGACGCCGAACTGCAGCCCACGGATTACGGCGGCGCCCTCCTCTCTCTCTTCACGGCGCTCAACGAAAAGCCGGACGACCTCGGCACCGCCATGCTTGTCGGGCGCCAGTACGGAGAGCTGGCCTCCCTCTATTACAGGAGGGGAGAGCGGGCAAAATCGGTCTGGTGCCTCCGGAGGGCGCTCCTCATCTACAACAACAGCCTGCAGAAAGCGGGCGATATCCAGGAGATCGCCCTGGTCAAGGGCGGCCTCGAGGACCTGCAAAAAACGCTCGTGG
>JAPLCY010000391.1 GCA_026391995.1 Candidatus Auribacterota bacterium | reverse complement strand
GAGGACTGTCATGATGGCGCCCGTTATCCAGGGCGAGACGTGAAACGTCTGGTCGACGAGCTGCGAGATCGAGTTCGCCTGCACCATATTGCCGATGCCGAACGCGGCGATCGCGGTGAAGCCCGCGAAGAGGACCCCGAGCCATTTCTGCTTCATCCCGCGTTCGAGGACGTACATCGGCCCGCCGGCCATCTGTCCGTTCGCTGTCTTGATCCGGTACTTCACCGAGAGGAGCGCCTCGGCGTACTTGGTCGCGATCCCGAAGACGCCGGTGAGCCACATCCAGAGGACCGCGCCGGGGCCGCCCGCGGCGACGGCCGTCGCCACGCCGACGATGTTGCCGGTGCCGATCGTGGCGGCGAGCGCCGTGGTGAGCGCGCCGAAATGGCTGATGTCGCCCTCGCCCTCTCTCGTCCGGCTCAGCGATATCTTGATCGCCCGCCAGGTGTAGCGCTGGATGAAGCGGAGGCGGATGGTGAGGAATATGTGTGTGCCGAAGAGAAGGGCCAGCATCGGCGGCCCCCAGGCGATATTACTGATACGCGAAAGCAGTGTTCCGATCATGGCATCCCTCTCCGGGCGAGGCGGCATTATAGCGCCTCGCCTCGCGGGAGGGCAAACGATATCGCGCCCGGCATGCCTGTGCCTCCGCCGCGGCGCGCGTGTAATGTCTCAAGAGGTTAGCACACCCCCTTATCTCTATCATCCAGCGAAGCGCATTTCGATTGAGCTATTGCGCGCGCCACCGGCACGCAGTATCATATTTATCATACTTATCATATTTGCAAAGGAAACTTTTGACGTTTCCGGTGTGTCTAATATGGTACGTGAATCTGAACACGGGGGTCTGGTCATGAACGGGATGTTCAGGGGGGATGTGCACGGCTCGGTGATCGTGGGGGAGCGGGGGCAGGTCGTTATCCCCGCGGAGGTGAGGAAGCTGCTCCATATACGGGCCGGAGAGCGGCTCATGGTCATGGTGCGGCCCGATAGGAATATCATCGGCCTTATGCGGGCGGACGATTTCAACCGGTCGCTCAGGCAGGCGGCGAAGATGATCAGCCGGCTAAAAAAGAAAATTCCTCCTCGACATAAGTAAGATGATGAAACAAGTAAGATGATGAAACGCAATACGGTCATAGCGGTGATTCTCTTCCTCTCACTCCGCGGCGCGGCGGCGGGAGACGAGCCACCGCCCGAGATACTCATCTGGAGGGCGTGCGTCGAGGAGGCCAAGAGAAATAACCCCGACCTGTGTGCGGCCCTGGCGGTCATAGGTCAGTCACGGGCGAACAGAACGATCAAGGCGAGCCCGCTCTTCCCCCAGATCAACAGCGAGATGCGGGATCAGAGGGCGCGCGGCACCGACGGTACCATCGCCAACTCGCACCAGATGCGGCTGGCCGGCCAGCAGCTTTTCTTCGACGGATTCAAAACCCCGTTCAATATAGAGCAGGCGGACGAGGAGATCAGCTCGTCCAGGTACAATTACGCCGTCACCTCATCCCAGGTCAGGCTCAGGCTG
>JAPLCY010000129.1 GCA_026391995.1 Candidatus Auribacterota bacterium | reverse complement strand
CCGCGCAGCACGTGGTCGACGAGCTGAAACATCTGCAAAAGCTCGGCTACGGTTCTGTCTACTTTGTCGACGATAACTTCCTCCTGGACGCCCGGAGGATCGAGGCAATCTGCACGGGGATCAACGATGCCGGGATCAATATCCGCTGGGGCTGCGAGGGGCGGGTTGACTCGAAGGTCCAGCACCTTTTCCCCGTCATGGCAAAGGCGCGCTGCCACGCGCTTATGTTCGGCATCGAGAGCGGCAGCCAGAAGATGCTCGAACGGCTCAAGAAGAAGCATACGCTGCCGGAGGTCGAGAGCGCGGTGAGGAACGCCAAGAAGGCGGGCATCGAAATGGTCCACGGGTTCTTCGTCGTGGGCATCCCCGGCGAAACCGTCGAGGATATGAAGGCAACCTTCGACTTCGCCTCACTACTCCGGCTGGATACCTTTTCCTTCAACCGCCTGTGCGTCTACCGCGGCTCGCCGCTCTGGCGGGAATACGTGGAGCGCGGCCTGATAGACGACGGGGCCGACTGGTATAAATACTTCAAATGCTCGGAGATCGATCCCTCCTGCCTTTCCGGGGAGGTGATTAACCGGGAGCGCATCGCCGGCTTTCGGCGGCTTTTCCTCTACAAGCTGCTGCATTACCCGTTTCAAATGCTGCGGCTGCTGTGCCGCCTCGCGCGGCATATGCCGCTCAGAGACATTCTCTATCTCATCGTCAAGCCTTTCCTCGGGCGCAGGCACGGGGCGACAAGGGCGGAACAGGTGTCACGCGCGGTCACGTGATTGGTGAGTCGAGGATCGGACGACGTCACAACAAGGAGGGGTGCACCATGATTTCGCGCATTGAGAAAATCATGCGGGGAATAGTTGCATGCGCATTGGGCGTGTGGATGTTCCCGGCGGCGCTTTCCGCAGCCTCCGCCGAGAACGCGGAATGGCCCCAGGAAATCTACCTCCCCGCGGGCAAGGTCACCATCTTCCAGCCCCAGCCCGAGACGTTCAAGGACGCCATGCTGACGGCGCGGGCCGCCGTCGCGGTGACCCCCACGGACAGCCCAGAGCCGGTCTTCGGGGCTGTCTGGATCGAGGCCCGCGTCTCCACCGACCGGGACGCGCGCACGGTAACCATTCTCGACATCAAGGTGCCAAAGGTGAGGTTCCCCGGAGCGACTGAGGACCAGCAGACAAAGCTCTCCGCGATCATCGTGAACGCCTTCCCCAAGACGAACTTCACCCTTTCTCTCGACCGCCTGATCGCGGGCATCCAGCTGGCGGACAAGGAGCAGCTCGCCGTCGACGACATCGATACGGCCCCCCCGAAGATCGTCTTCGCCGCGCGGCCGACGGTGCTCGTCTCGCTTGACGGCGCACCCGTGCTGAAGCCGATGGACAACACAAAGCTCATGCGGGTGGCCAACACCCCGTTCATCATCTTCTTCGACCTCGACGCGAAGGCCTACTACCTGCGGGGCGGGGATTGGTGGTACGCCGCGACCGACATCGCGGGCCCGTGGAAGGTGACGGCAACCCCTCCCCCGGCCGTCGCGGCGGCGGTGACCCCGGCGCCGGGAGCGGGGGCGGCCGCGGGAGCGGAGGGAAGCGGCGGCGGGAATTCCCCCGATGTGATCGTCGCCACGGAGCCCACCGAACTCATAGTGACGGACGGACCGCCCGTCTACACGCCGATCGAGGGGGCCGCGCTCCTCTATGTGAGCAACACCGAGAGCGACATCTTCATGGATATATCCTCCCAGCAATACTACATCCTGCTGGCGGGGCGGTGGTACCGCGCCGCGTCGCTCGGCGGCCCCTGGAGCTATGTCGCCTCGAACGCCCTGCCGCCCGCGTTCGCCGCGATCCCGCCCTCCTCCCCGAAGGGCCACGTACTTGTCAACGTGGCGGGGACCGAGCAGGCAAAGGATGCCGTGCTTGACGCGTCGATCCCGCAGACCGCGGTGGTGAAGCGCGGACAGACGGACATCAAGGTCTCGTACGACGGGGCGCCAAAATTCAAGGCGATCAAGGGCACCTCACTCAAGTACGCAGTCAACACCGCCGACTCCGTCATCGAGGCGGGCGGGAAGTACTACTGCTGCCGGAAGGCGGTCTGGTACGCGGCCGCCACCCCCGTGGGGCCGTGGGAGGTGTGCGCCTCGGTCCCGAAAGAGATCTACGCCATCCCGCCGGACTGCCCGGTATACAACGTCCGGTACGTGAACGTCTACGATTCCACCCCCGACACCGTGAACGTCGGATACCTGCCGGGCTACACAGGGAGCTACGTCTACCACGACACGGTGGTCTACGGAACGGGGTATGCCTACCCCGCCTGGAGCGACGTGGCCTACTATCCGGCGCCCTGGACGTGGGGGTTCGGCCCCGTCTACAACTCATGGAACGGCTCATGGGGCTACCGCAACACCCCATGGGGGAGGTACGGGTACGTCAACTGGGGTAACGGGCAGGGCGGCTGGTGGGGACCGAATGGCTATCATTCCGTGAACGAGAACAACTGGAACAACGCGAAACTTCAGGACGGGAAGCTCACCGTGAACGGGAAGACCTACACCCCCCAGCAGCTGAGGAACAACCTCTATCGGGATGGCGACCACCCGGCCCATTTCGCGGACACGGCGGGGAAGGGCGCACTGAATGTCCCGAAGGTGTCCCAGGCCCTCCAGAACAACGTCTTCGCCGACAGGAACGGGGATATCTACCGCCTGAAGGACAACTGGGAGCAGTACGGCAAGAACGGGTGGACGAAAAATTTCTCTCCCCCGGGTGACGCGCGCGCGCCGGCGAGGGAAGCCGTCTCCGGCGTGCAACGGTCAGAATTCGCGGGGCGCGGCATCACGCAGATCGACGGCCTGAGCCGTCCATCCGCGGTGGATTCGGGAGCGGGGGACATATCACGCTCATTCGGCCAATCCGGCCTGGATTTCGACAACTACGCGCGCCAGCGCGGGGATTTCAGGGCAAATGATTTTCAGCGGAATGACTCAGACTTCAGGCGACGGGGAGATTTCGACAGGAGTTTTAACAGAGGCTCCGACAGAGGCGGCTTTGACAGGGGCGGCTCTCGGGGCGGAGGCGGCTTCCACGGAGGAGGAGGCTTTCACGGTGGAGGCGGCGGTCGGAGATAGTCCCGCTGGGGTCAAACCTTAACAATTAACAATTCTGGCTCTCTTCGATTTTGCATGGGCCACAGATTATATCCCCCCTTGTCCCACCCCCTTCCCGTTTTTTGATGCCGGCCCACGAGCATGATCAACGGCGCCGATGATTCATGATTTCCACGTTTTGCTCATTCCCATTGCACGCGCCGGCCGGGCGGATCACCAAGGACATTGATTTGCCCCATCATTTACTCTGAGGAAGAATGTGAAAGTGCCCTTTACCTACCATCTTCGCCCAGTATAATTCGCCCGGCATAATTGACATTTGCCATAAAATATGATATATTGGAGTGGAGAAGAGTCGCTTCATTAATGAGAACACACTCACTCATCGCCTGTGTGGCCATGGTCCTTGTGACCTCCTCGATCGCGCGGGGCCAGACTACCTGGTACGTGCGGCCGGATGGCGGGTCGTGCGCGGAATGCACAGGGACTGTCGATGCGCCGTACCCCGGCGCGGGCACCGCTCAACCCTGTGCATGGGATCACCTGTTCCGGGCGCTCCCGCCGGGCGGACAGCCGCGCATGGCCGGCGGCGACACACTAATAGTAGCGCCCGGCAGCTACATGATGGGATACGGGGCACCCGAAACCGGGAATTGCTCATCAGATTATCCATGGGACTGTTATATGCCGCCCATCCCGGGCGGACCCGATCCGGCCCATCCCACGCGGATACTCGGCAGGGGATACAATGACGGCTGCGGCAACCCGCCGGAATTGTGGGGTACCGAACGGGCATACATGATCATTAATCTTACGGATTCAAATAACGTTGAAATCGGTTGCCTTGAAATCACCGATCATTCAGGCTGCGTCGAATTCCACTCGGGCGGCCTTGCATGCGAGCGCGACAACTCTCAGTTCGGAGAGTGGGCGGCATCCGGAATTT
>JAPLCY010000187.1 GCA_026391995.1 Candidatus Auribacterota bacterium | reverse complement strand
CCGGGGATACGCTTTCCCGGGAGCCGACACTCGCACCATGGAGAATTTTTCCGCGGGGACCCCGGGATGCGATGACAGGGGGATGGAGGCCCTGATGATCTGCTCGATTCTCCGCACCTCCTGTCCCTGATCGGGCGCGGCCAGGGTGATGGCGTGGCCCGGCTGTCCCGCTCTTCCGGTGCGCCCGATCCGGTGGACGTAATTCTCGGGATCGTCGGGCAGATCATAATTCAACACGAGCTCGATGCCGGTCACATCAATGCCCCGCGCGGCAATGTCGGTCGCCACGAGGATCCGGTATTCCCCCGACTTGAAACCCCGCATCGCCTCTTTCCGCTGCGCCAGGGAACGGTCCGCGTGGATCTCCGCGGCGGCGTGGCCCATTGTCCTGAGAAGATGCGCCGCCTTTCGTGCCGCCCGCCTCGTGCGCACGAACAGCAGCACCGACCCGGTATACTGTTTCAGCAGCTGGCCGAGAACCTTTCCCTTCATGTCTTTCCTGACGACGAACATCTCCTGCGAGACAAGCTCGGCGGCCGTCCCTGAGGGGGCGATTTCGGTGCATACCGGCAGATGCATGTAGGTGGCGGCGATCTTCACGATACTGGAGGGCATGGTCGCCGAGAAGAGCATCGTCTGCCTTTTTTTCGGGATGAGCTTGATGATGCGCTCGATCTGCGGGAGGAAACCCATGTCCAGCATCCGGTCGGCTTCGTCAAGGACGAGGATGCGCACATCGTCCACGCGCACGAAGCGCCGGTCGAGATGGTCGTTGAGACGGCCTGGCGTGGCGATGATGATTCGCGGCGATTTCTTCAGGCATTGAATCTGCGCGTGCATGGACTCCCCGCCGATGATCACCGCGGTTTTTAGCTTGAATGAGGGAACAAGCTTCACCATGGTCTCGTTGATCTGGATGGCCAGTTCGCGGGTCGGCACAAGGACCAGCCCCCGGCCCTGCTGATAGGCGGCGAGACGCTGAACCATCGGGATTCCGAACGCCAGGGTCTTGCCCGTGCCTGTCTGGGCGATGCCGATAATGTCCTTGCCCTCGATGGCCGGGGGGATCGCCTTCCGCTGGATCGGCGTCGGCACCGTGAACTTGAGGGAGTCAATCACCCCCAGGAGCCCCGGCGCTATGTTGAGTCCGTAGAAACTGTCCCGTGTCGTTGGCATGGTCACTCCCTTCTACTGATGAAAGTTTACACGATCACAAGCGGCGTGTACATGTCAAAGGGATTCAGCGACTTGCGGAACGAAGTGATCGCAAGTTGCATGAAGCCCTTTGATCCCGGCGCGAAGCGACGGGAGGGAGATACCAGGAATCACTCAGAGAGATAAATAGAGATAAATGCAGCGGGTGAACGGAATCCCTGTCGGCAGGCAGGGAACCGTCATGTCAAAGGGATTCAGCGACTTGCGGAACGAAGTGATCGCAAGTTGCATGAAGCCCTTTGATCCCGGCGCGAAGCGACGGGAGGGAGATATACAGAATCATTCATGGGAATAAATGGAGCGGGTGAACGGAATCGAACCGTCATGGCCAGCTTGGGAAGCTGGAGCTCTACCACTGAGCTACACCCGCTATAAAAAAGTGGTAAGTGATACGCAATAAGTGGTAAGTACACGGGGGATAAAACCCCACACACTGGAAAATTATATCAATTATTCATTGACCGGTGCAAGGGCCCTCAGGCGAAATGCGAGAACGCCACGAATTCGCGGTAACGGGCGCCGATCTGCCTCGCGGTGAGGCGGCGCATCCGGTCGAGGCTGAAGTCCTCGACATTGAACGAGGCCATGACGCTCCCGTAGATCACCGCGCGGCGCATCGTTGTCCAGTCGGTCTTCCGCTCCTTCGCGAGGTGCCCCATGAAGCCGCCGGCGAAGGTGTCGCCCGCGCCGGTGGGGTCCACGATCGTCTCCATCGGATAGGCAGGCGCCACGAATACGCTCCCGTCCCCGAAGAGGAGCGCGCCGTGCTCGCCCTTCTTGATGACCACCCGCGACGGCCCCAACTCCCTGATCATGCGCGCGGCCTTGATCAGATTCGGCTGGCTCGTGAGCTGGCGGGCCTCCCCCTCGTTGAGGATGATCAGGTCCACCATGCCAAGAAGCTTGAGGAGCGATGTGCGCTTTCCCTCGATCCAGAAGTTCATCGTGTCGCATGCCACGAGTTTCGGCTTTCTGATCTGCCGCAGGACCTCCATCTGAAGATCGGGATCTATGTTCGCGAGGAACACGAACTGGCTGTCGCGGTACTCCTCGGGGATTTCGGGCTTGAAATGTTCCCTACCCCACCACCGCGACCAGATTGACCGGGCAGAAGAAGCTCGCCGATGTTGAGAAAAATGTCGCCGACCCCCCCAGCGCCCGTTCTCTCTTCCCGAAAGGAGTTTCCACCGTATCAAACGCAACTGAACCCACCACTAATATACCCATATTTTCAGACTCCCACATTGGTCCTTAGTCCATGGTCCATGGCCACCACAACGTATGGGGTCACTTACGGTGGGTATTTTTACCCCCCACCCCGACCCTCCCCGGGGGGAGGGGGATAATGTGGGAGCCCCCCATAAGTGGCCCAGTACACCACAACAGCCATGGACTGAAAGACAATGGACTATCTGTTTTTCTTGAAATATTCCTCGACGAGCTTTATCGAACAATAATCGCCGCACATGCTGCACGCGTCGCGCACATGCGAGCGCGTGGCGGCGTGAAGCGCACCGGCCTTCCGCCTGTCCAGGGCGAGGGCCAGCATCCCTTCCCAATCCCGCTGTTTTCTCTTCCTGGACATTGCGAGATCCCATTCGGCCGCGCCGGGGATTCCCTTCGCAATATCCGCCGCATGCGCCGCGATGCGCG